>JAJQEA010000390.1:0-55935 GCA_021201905.1 Clostridia bacterium | reverse complement strand
GGCCGGCACTCCCGGGTACCCCTTAACCCGCTTTCCGATGGTTTTTTCGGCCTGCTGGCACGGATCCGGGTCTACCTTGGCTTAAAGGGAGATAATATTATCAGGCTTATAAAAGCCGGACAGGGGGAACATTAAGTATGAAGATTTTACAGGCAGTTAAAAAGATTCCGGGAGGATTGATGGTAGTACCGCTTCTTCTGGGAGCAATTGTCAACACCTTTTTCGGAAATGTTTTGTGGAGCGCCTTTGACGGCACCTTCACTACATATCTGTGGAAATCAGGGGCCATGCCCATTCTGGCTGTTTTTATTTTCTGTAACGCCACTACCATTAATTTTAAGAAGGCCGGCGTCACCATATATAAAGGCGTGCTTATCACGGCGGTAAAGGTTGGAGTGGGTATTATCATCGGACTGATCTGCGGTACTCTTTTTGGAGAAAAGGGGTTCCTGGGTCTTTCCACCCTGGCCATTGTAGGCGCTCTGGCTAACTCCAACGGCGGACTGTACGCGGCTCTGGCCGGAGAGTACGGAGATGCGACCGACGTAGGCGCTGTTTCCATTCTTTCCATCAATGACGGCCCCTTCTTTACCATGGTTGCCCTGGGAGCCGCCGGTGTTGCCAAGATACCCATGTCTATCCTGATAGGCTGTATTGTCCCTGTTATCGTGGGATGCATACTGGGCAACCTGGACGAGGATATCCGCAAGTTCTGCGAACCGGGCGCAACCATGCTGATTCCCTTCTTCGCATTTCCTCTGGGGGCGGGACTGAACATCATGAACCTGTTAAAGGCAGGAGGCCCCGGAATCCTTCTGGGCGTTGCCTGTACCCTGATTACCGGTATGGTGGGATATCTGGTTTATAAGCTGCTGCGCATGGATCACCCGGAAGTGGGCGGAGCCATTGGAACCACAGCCGGCAACGCGGCTGCCACGCCGGCGTCGGTGGCAGCTGTGGACGCCACGCTTCTGGCGGTAGCGGAAGCCGCCACGGCACAGATTACCGCTGCCATCATTGTGACAGCTATCCTTTGTCCCATATTTGTTTCTTATCTGCATAAAGTAGAGGTGCGTAAGCGTGGAAAATAGAAAAATAATAGGTATTACCATGGGCGACCCCGCCAGCATAGGTCCTGAGATTACCGTGAAGGCCCTGGCCGACCAGTCCATATACGAAGCATGCAGGCCCATCGTTGTGGGAGATGCCTGTGTCCTGGAAGCCGCGCTGAAAATCGTGGGGCATGAGGAAATAACTGTCCGGGCAGTGAAGGATGTGAGGGATGCTGTTTTTACCCATGGGACCATAGACGTACTGGACATGGGCCTGGTATCCATGGATCAACTGGTGCGGGGGCAGGTGTCCGCCATGTGCGGGGACGCCGCGTTCCAGTATGTGAAGAAGGTAATTGAACTTGCCATGGACGGACAGGTGGACGCCACTGCCACCAATGCCTTCAATAAGGAGGCTGTGAATCTGGCAGGACACCACTATTCCGGCCACACGGAGATTTATGCTGATTTGACCGGAACCAAAAATTATACTATGATGCTGGCCCATGAGAACATGCGGGTGGTCCATGTGTCCACCCATGTGTCCCTGCGGGAGGCCTGCGACCGGGTTAAGAAGCAGCGAGTGCTGGATGTGATCCGGATTGGAGACAGGGCGTGCAGGGAGATGGGGATTGAGAACCCCAGGATTGCAGTCGCCGGTCTGAATCCCCACAGCGGGGAGCACGGCCTGTTCGGGCAGGAAGAAATCCAGGAGATTATCCCTGCCATTGAGGCTGCCAGAGCAGAGGGAATCCAGGCTGAGGGCCCCGTGCCCCCGGATACCGTGTTCTCCAAGGCCAGAGGCGGCTGGTATGACATCGTGGTGGCCATGTATCATGACCAGGGACACATCCCCCTTAAGGTGGTGGGATTTGTATATAACCAGGAGAAGCAGGCCTGGGACGCGGTGGCCGGCGTCAACATTACCCTGGGGCTTCCCATCATCCGTGTGTCCGTGGACCATGGTACGGCCTTTGACCAGGCGGGAACAGGAACAGCCAGCGAGCTGAGCCTGAAGAATTCCCTTGAGTACGCAGTCATGTTTGCCAGGAACAGGAAGTAGTATGGTGTATAGTTCTATATGTCGTGACTCAGGGCAGTGACTTATTAAAAGATAGTCTATTGACATAAAAATTGTATTTGCATATAATAATAGTAGAAGAAAAGCGTGCTTTTCTAGTGGGCTAACACTAAAATCTGATATGCTTGTCAATCATGTGATTGACCGTTGGCGGACAACACTAAAATCCGATATGCTTACCAGCCTGTGGCTGGTCGTTGGCAGACAACACTAAAATTAGCCAAAAAGAGAGAGTATGTAGCACAGTGGTGTTATTGCTCTCTCTTTAAATTTATAGTTTATAGAGAATTGCAGGGGGTTGAATGAAATTCACGAAAGAAGAAACGAGAAGAAATGTATTGAACTGTGCAAAACAGTATCAGAAGAAACTTCTGAATAAAAAGTTTCTTATTATTTACCGCGAAAAGCGGGATAATTCAATCCGATACATAGAAGTGGTGTTTTATGAACGGAACTATCAACACCTGACAGGTTTAGAGTTAATTGATTGTAAAGGAAATGTGCTGAGGAACCACTCAGTTGAAGTTATCTGCATTGCCTGTTTTAATGGATATTACGAAGATTACAAAAATTACAGGAGATTATAATCACGTGCGTCCATATCTTTTTGTGGATAAAGTGGTGGGTGGTGTGAATTTCTGCCTTGGCTTAAGTAAAGAAGATGACATATACGTTCCATCATCTGCATTACTTGAGAATATAAAAAATTGACTAATGTCCCATCACAGGTTCTGGCTATACTGGAAAAAGAAAAGCAGAAGAAAATATATACGATTGTAAGGCATGTAGCAAAAGGGTTAAACTTAAATAACCTTATATTGCCAGATAAAATGAAAGATATGGTTAGTTTAGAAAATTATATGTATAAAGGGAAGTAAAGAACAGAAATACAGAATATCCTGCCTGCAATGATAAGGATATTCCCGGTGCTCATCCCCCTGGCATAGAGGGAGAGCACCTTATCCCCGGTCTACGGAAACCTCATTCCTGTCCCTGTAACTCTTAGTATTCCAAGTTATCTTAGCTTACAGCACAAACATCCTGGCTGTCATCAACTCATTGATGGAGTGTGCGGTATAGGACACCGTAAAATCATCCGTCATCACCATTCCGGGATAATAGGAGGCCCTCAGCGCCTGGAAATGGTCTTTGAAGTTGATTTCCATGACAATGGTTTCAGGCACCTTCAGATGGTAGGCATCCTTTGTGAGAAGGGCGTTCTTTGCGCCTTCCTCGATGAGCTCCTGGGCCATCTCCGGCGCCAGGTTGATGGTGGCCGCGCCCATTCCCTCCTTCACTGCCACTGCCGTGATGCGGGGATCGTACTCATGGACATGGCTGCAGAGATTCTTGTCGCCGCTGATGAACACAGATGGTACGCCCAAGGATGCGCCCACATAGGCGTGCATGAGAAATTCCGAAGCCAGCCTGCCGTTGAATTTAATGTAATTGGTTTTGCGGTTCATGGTGTGGGCCAGGGGGCTGCCGTTGGTACCGGCAGGCGAGTGGTATCCCACGAACATGAGGGCGTCAAAGCTCCCGTCCAGACCGCAGACCATGGAATCCGGGGAGTATTTCCAGCCCAGTATGATTTTGGCCTCCCTGGGCAGAAGGGAGATGTCCATGTTCCGGCCGGATTCATGGGCATCCTTTATGTAGATTTCCGTTGCACCGGCTGCCAGGGCTCCCCTGCATGCCGCGGCTGCCTCCAGGGTCATCTCCCTGGCCATGGGCCCGTGTTCCAAATCGCCTAAATTGGTTGAACTCCAGGAAGTGGAGCCGGCCACCCCCTCAAAGTCCACACTGATATAAACCTTCATAATGTCGTTCCTCCTGTATTCTGGTTATTCTAAGTAATATTCCTCTTTAACAGCCTTAAGGCCAGTTTGGCCTGCAGCTCCACCCCCAGCTTCAGGCAGGCTTCGTCGATATCGAAGTTCTGGCTGTGAAGGGGGGATGTAATGCCTTTTTCTTTGTTGGCGCATCCCAGATGATAGAAGACTCCCTTTGCTTTTTCAAGGAAAAATGAAAAGTCCTCCACTCCCAGGCTTGGGAATTTCTTTGGATGGATGTGTTCGCCCCCAAGGACCTCTGTGGCTGTCTCCACCAGCACATCCACGATTTCGTCTGAGTTTATGAGGGCGGCATAACCCGGGACAATGACAACCTCCCCGCTGCCTCCCATGGCCTGGCAGATGCAGCTTACCTGCCGTGTCATGGCGTCAATGATGTTCTGTCTCACGGCAGGGTCCGTGGTGCGCAGGGTGCCGGTCATCTCTGCCTCGCCTGCCACAATATTGCCGGCGGTCCCGCCGTGTATGGTCCCCAGCGTGAGGACGGCGCTGTCCAGGGGAGAAATGAAACGGCTTACCAGGGTCTGCAGGCTGTTTATGACAGCGGCGGCCATGACAATGGCATCCACTCCCGTATCAGGATAGGCGCCGTGGCAGCTCCTTCCATGGACCTTTATGTGAATCTCATCTGAGGAGGCATTTAAGTCACCGTAGCGGATTTCAATTTCTCCTGTCTCATGGGTGGGCATCACATGGAGTCCGGTGACGTAGTCCACGCGGGGGTGTTCCATACAGCCCGCCTCCACCATGGGAAGGGCTCCGCCCGTGGTCTCCTCCGCGGGCTGGAAGAAGAACTTTACGCACCCGGACCATTCGCTCCGGGATTCCATCAATATGCGGGCCGTACCCAGGGCAATGGCCACATGGGCGTCATGGCCGCAGGCGTGCATATGGCCGGGATTTAAGGAGCAGCAGGGACGGGAGGCGTCCTCTGTCAGGGGCAGGGCATCCATGTCGGCGCGGAGCGCCACCGTATTGCCGGAGCCGGGCTTCCCGCCCTGGATCATGGCCACGATTCCTGTGCCGGCCACAGGGAATCGGTAGGAAATGCCCCATTCATCCAGAAGGCCGCGGATATGGGCGCTGGTCCAGTGCTCCTTGAAACCCGGTTCGGGATGCCGGTGCAGATCCCTGCGAATCTGTACCAGCTGCGGGTATAATTCTTCTGTCCGTTGTTTTATATTCATGGTGTCGTCCTTTCCGGAAAATAGTCTGCTGTCCCTGCATTTTTTCCGCCCACATAGATTCTTGGAGGCCGTCTGGTAAGCCGTGACACGATTTCGTTTTTATTGGTGCCTGCCAGGCGGCTGACCGCGTCTATGTCCAGCGTGTTTCCCGCGCCGTCGCCGTATATGATAACCTCATCCCCTATCTGTGCGTCAGGCACATCGGTCAGGTCTATCATGCACTGGTCCATGCATATGACTCCGATCACCGGGACCTGTTTTCCCCTGAGGGTTACCGTGGCTTTGCCATGCAGGTTCCGGGGATAGCCGTCCGCGTAGCCAAAGGGCAGGGCAGCCACCCTGGTGTCCCGCGGCGCGGTCCACAGGTAATCGTAACTTACCCCCTGGCCTTTCAAAACCGGGGTAATGTGGCTGATACGGGTCTTAAAGGTCAGGGCCTGGCGGATGTCAAGCTGTCCCTTGTGGAAGCCCTTTAACCCGTACACAATGGCTCCGGCCCGTATCATGTCCAGCCTGTATTCAGGGAAATCAACGGCGGCAATGCTGTCGGCAATGTGTTTATATGGGAAATGGCAGCCCCCGCGCTCCAGTTCAGTGACAGCGTCCATAAAACACCGGAACTGGACCTGGTTGGACTGGTCGTCCTTTAAGGCCAGGTGGGAGTAAATGCCCTCCGGCTTCAGCCAGGGCATGGAGCAGATCTGGCGGATTTCGTCCAGGCTTTCCGGGCGGTCAGGGAAACCGATGCGGTGAAAGCCGGTATCGTATTTGATATGTATGACAGCCTGCTGCCTTTTTTCCGAGGCCAGGCAGTTAAGGAGCCTTGCCTGGGCCAGTGTGTCAATGGTCTGGATGATGCCGTATTCCAGCACATAGGGCAGCAGCTGGTCCGGTGTCAGCCCCATGATTAACACGGGATAGCCGGGATAGGCCTGCTTTAGCTCCACAGCCTCGGAGAGGGTGGCCACTGCCAGCAGGCTGGCTCCGTTTTCCATGATGGCGGGCGCAATACCCAGGGCGCCGTGGCCATAGCCGTCCGCCTTCACCACTGCCGCAACCTGGGTGTTCGGGCCGGCCATGGCCTTAATCTGCCTCACATTGAAGGCGATGCGGTCCAGATCCACCTCCACCACCGTATCTCGCAATATCTCATTCTGAACAGGGATTTCCATGTGATTCATACCTTCTTTCCATCTCGCGGCTAAAAACAGGGATAAAAATCTCATCCGGACCGGTCGTCCGGCAGCCGCAAATTTAATTATAGGTATTTCTGCCAGAAAATGCAATGTGAAACTGAGCCCTTTTTATTGACTTTTAACCTGCCAGTAGGTATAATTTTTAATTAAGTACGTCGGGCGAAGGCGCAGTGAGCTTACTGTTCTTTAAGTCGCCTTTTTTTATACACAGGGCGGTTCAGCCCGATCTCAGCTTATCTAAGATAAAGGTGGTATGGCAATGGCAAAATACATAATCAAGCGGTTGGTAGCAGGCGTGTTATCTCTATTTATTCTTATTACCATTACATTCTTTCTGATGCATGTCATTCCGGGAGGTCCTTTCAGTCCGTCTGAGCAAAGGAATGTGCCGGAAAAAATCCTGGAGCAGATATCCGAAAAATATGGTCTCAATGATCCGCTTCCGGCCCAGTATGTCAGGTATCTTGGCAACCTTCTTCACGGGGACATGGGGACTTCCTTTAAAAAGCAGGACACCACGGTCAATGAGCTTATAGCCAACGGCTTTCCGGTATCGGCAAAGGTGGGGGCGCTTGGAATCGCGGTGGCCCTTGCGGCGGGAATTCCGCTGGGAATCGTGGCCGCTGTGAAGCAGGGAAAGCTGGCGGACGGCGCTTCCATGGTGCTGGCCACCATCGGCGTGTCGGTGCCCAGCTTTGTGCTCTGCGTGCTGATGATGTATGTATTCTGCGAAAAGTGGAAGATATTCCCCTCCTATGGACTGACTTCGTGGAAGCATTATGTGCTGCCGGTGTTCTGCATGGCATTCTCCCAGGTGGCCTATATCACCCGTCTCATGCGATCCAGCATGCTGGAGACCATGCGCCAGGATTACATACGGACAGAGCGCTCCAAGGGGGTGCCGGAATGGGAGGTCATAGGAAAGTATGCCCTTAAAAATTCGGTTCTTCCGGTGGTGACCTATGTGGGACCGCTGGTGGCCACGCTGCTCACCGGTACGTTCATCATTGAGAAGCTGTTCAGCATCCCGGGACTGGGACGCTATTTCATATCCGCCATCACGGACAGGGATTATTCTGTCACACTGGGACTTACCGTGTTCTTAGGCGTGATGATTATTGGCTGCAATCTGATTGTTGACATCATGTACGCGGTGATTGACCCAAGAGTAAAGATAACGGAGTAGGTGAATAGGATGGAAGAGAGAGTTGAATTTACCATGTCGGATGTGATTCCGGAGGAACTGCTGGCGGGGCTTTCCGACACAGAGCGGGAGATGGAATCCATTAACCGCCCCAGCATCTCCTACTGGAGGAACTGTTTCATACGGCTCAGGAAGGATAAGCTGGCCATGCTGGGCATTGCCATTGTGATTATTATGACATTGGCGGCTATATTTGTACCCATGTTTTCTCCTTATACATATGACCAGACGGATTTTGGAAATGCCCTCCAGTGGCCTAACAGCGCCCACTTGTTCGGAACAGACAAAATGGGGCGTGACATTTTCGTCAGGACCATGTACGGGGCCCGTATCAGCCTGTCCATCGGATTTGCGGCAGCGGCCATCAACATGGTTATAGGCGTGCTCTACGGCGGCATATCAGGCTATGTGGGTGGGACCACGGATATTATCATGATGCGTGTGGTGGATATCCTGACCGGCATTCCCAGCCTGATTTATATGATTTTGATTATGATGTTTCTGGGAAACACCATCCAGAGCATCCTGATTGCCATGTGCCTTACCTACTGGATTACCACGGCCAGGATGGTCCGGGCCCAGATACTGACCCTGAGGGAGCAGGACTTTGCCCTGGCAGCCAAGGCCAGCGGACTGAGCAAATGGCAGATACTGATTCATCATCTGATACCCAACAGCATGGGTTCCATCATCGTGACGGTCACGTTCCTGATCCCCTCAGCCATATTCCAGGAGGCGTTTTTAAGCTTTCTGGGCATCGGCATCCAGGTGCCAAAGGCCAGCTGGGGAACCCTGGCCAATGACGCCATAGAATATCTGTTTTCATATCCGTACCAGATGCTGTTTCCGGCGCTGGCAATCAGCATCACCATATTTGCCCTGAACTTTATCGGTGACGGGCTGCGGGATGCTCTGGACCCAAGACTTAAGAAATAGGTGGATGAACATGATGGAAGATACAATATTAGAGGTTAAGAACCTGCGCACCAGTTTTGCCACAGACGCAGGCAGCGTGCAGTCCGTTAGGGGCATCACCTTCCATGTGGGGAAGGGAGAGAGCCTGGGAATCGTGGGGGAATCCGGCTGCGGAAAAAGTGTGACCATGCTGTCAATCATGGGACTGCTGGAGGACAACGCCTCCCGGCAGGCGGACGCACTGCTCTTTGACGGTGAGGATCTGCTTAAGAAGTCTCCCAGGGAAATGAGGAAGATTCAGGGAAACAGGATTGGCATGATATTCCAGGACCCCATGACCAGTCTGAATCCCCTGTTCACTGTAGGGGAGCAGATTCGGGGGCCCCTGATGCGCCATCAGAAGCTTTCCAGAAAGGAAGCCGAGGCAAAGGCCCTGGCCATGCTGGAAGCAGTAGGGCTTCCCAGCCCGGAGCGCAGGCTGAAGCAGTATCCCCATGAGCTTTCAGGCGGTATGCGCCAGAGGGTGATGATAGCCATAGCCATGTGCTGTAAGCCGGAGCTTCTCATAGCAGACGAGCCAACCACGGCATTGGACGTGACCATACAGGCCCAGATTCTGGAACTGATGGCCCATATGAAGGATGAGTTTAACACCTCCGTCATACTGATTACACATGACCTGGGCGTTATATCCAGCCTGTGTACCAGGGTTATTGTCATGTATGGGGGATTAATCATGGAGGAAGGGAATATCGAGGATATCTTCTATAGGACCGGCCATCCCTACACGGCGGGACTTCTGGCCTCCATTCCAAAGAAGACAAAGGAGAAGCTGGTGCCAATCTTCGGCACGCCGTCTGATCTTTTGGACCCGCCAAAGGGATGTCCCTTTGCGGCACGGTGCTCCCGCGCCATGAAGCTCTGCGCGGCCCACCAGCCGCCCTTTTGCGACCTGGGAAACGGACATATCAGCGCCTGCTGGCTTCACAATGAATCGGTGAAAGCCCGGATGGGGGAGGTGAAGCTGTGATGGCTCAATGTGCTGAAACCAATAGCTGTATCGAAGTAAATGATTTGAAGATGCATTTTATCCTGAAAAGCGGTCTTTTTTCCAAGCCAAAGGTGCTAAAGGCAGTGGACGGAGTCTTCTTTTCCATTGAGAAGGGCCGCACCATGGGATTGGTGGGGGAATCCGGCTGCGGTAAAACCACGGTGGGCCGCACCATTCTTAAGCTGTACCAGGCAACCGCGGGCCAGATTCTGTATCAGGGAACAGACATCACCGGACTGAGCGACAGCCAGATGGTTCCCTACAGGAAGAAGATGCAGATGATATTCCAGGACCCCTACACCTCCCTGGACCCAAGGAAGAACATAGGCGACATTATAGCCGAGCCCATATGGGCCATGAAGCTGCACACGGGGAAGGATAAAAATGACCGCGTCAGGGAGTTAATCGAGATGGTGGGTCTGAAACCGGATCATATCAACCGGTATCCCCATGAGTTTTCAGGCGGACAGAGACAGAGAATCGGCATAGCCAGGGCATTGGCCGCGGAGCCGGAGTTCATTGTGTGCGATGAGCCCATATCGGCCCTGGATGTATCCATACAGGCCCAGGTCATCAATATTCTGGAGGAACTGCAGGATAAGTTTCATTTCACCTATCTGTTCATTTCCCATGACCTGTCCATGGTGCGCCATATCTCGTCGGAGGTGGGCGTCATGTACCTGGGCAACCTGATTGAGTACGCACAGGTGGATGAGCTGTATGACAACATGCTCCATCCCTACACCCAGTCCCTGATTTCCGCGGTGCCTGTGGCGGACCCAAAGCTGGCTAAGGAGAACAAAAGAATCATTCTGGAAGGGGATGTGCCCTCGCCCATTAATCCGGCTCCCGGCTGTCCCTTCAGAAGCAGGTGCCGTTACGCGAAGGATATCTGCTCCCAGGTAAAGCCAGAGTTGAAAGCAGTTAATGAAAAACATAAGGTGGCTTGCCATCTTTTTGATTAAAATTATGTGAATGAGGAGGAAGAAAATGAGAAAGAACCTGAAGGTATTATTGAGTCTTGTGATGGCTGCTTCCATGCTGGCAGGGTGCGGCGGACAGAAAACTGAAAAGCCGGCTGAGAGCGGGGCTGCGGGGCAGACAACCCAGGCTTCGGGCGGGAAGGAAGACAGCAGCGGCAGCGGGGAAGGAAAGGTTATGACCTACGCCATGCAGAAGGAGCCTGAGACACTGGACCCCACCATGAACAACTATGCCACATCATCCATTGTTCTTCAGAACCTGTTCACCGGCCTGATGCAGATTGGCCCGGACGGCGGCCTGATCAATGGATGCGCCGAGAAGTACGAGATGAGCGAGGACGGACTGGAATACACCTTTACCCTGAGGGACGGCCTGAAATGGTCAGACGGATCCCCTCTGACGGCCGGCGACTTTGAGTATGCCTGGAAGCGTACCCTGGCGAAGGATACGGCATCTCCCGGCGCATGGTATCTGTTCTATCTGAAGAACGGCGAGGCATATAATGAGGGAACGGCATCTGCCGAGGATGTGGGCGTCAAGGCCGAGGACGACAAGACCCTGAAGGTCACCCTGGAGAACCCCACCGCTTATTTCATCGACCTTACAGCCGTCACAGCCTATTTCCCGGTGAAGAAGGATGTGGTGGAAGGTCCTGAGGCCTGGACCAAGTCAGCGGACACCTATGTGAGCAACGGAGCCTTCCGCCTGAAGGAAATCAATCCCCAGGCCAGCTATGTGCTGGAGAAGAATCCGGAATACATTGACGCTGATTCGGTGAAGCTGGACGGCGTGAATATTGTGTTTATCGAGTCCGCAGAGGCAGCTCTTTCCGCTTACAACGCAGGAGAGGTGGACGTGGTGGACAACACCATCATCCAGACCCAGGCACAGTCCCAGTACGGTGGAAGTGACGAGCTCAAGTCCTACGATCTCATAGGAACCTGCTATTATGACTTTAACTGCGAAAAAGACTACCTGTCGGATGCGCGGGTGAGGAAGGCATTGGCCATGTCTCTTAACAGGGATGTCATCAACCAGTCCATCGTTGCCTCCAGGCCGGAATCCTCCTATGCCTTTGTGCCTCACGGCATTCCCTATGAGGGATCCGGCGACGATTACCGCACCACGGTGGGGAACCTGTTTACAGAGGATGTGGATGGGGCAAAGGCCCTTATGGAAGAAGCCGGATATCCGGGCGGAGAGGGATACCCGACGCTGACTCTGATTACCCAGAATGACCAGGAGAAAAAGGACGTGGCCCAGGCCATGCAGGCTATGTGGAAGGAAAATCTGGGAGTGAATGTGGAGATTGTCACCTTTGAGTCAAAGGTATACTGGAATGAGCAGACAGCCGGCAATTTCGATATCTGCTATGACGGCTGGACCGGCGATTATCCTGACCCCAGCACCAATCTGGACTGCTTCCTTCTCCAGAGAAATGAAACCCAGTGCCGCTGGCTGAACGATAAGGCCCAGGAATACGACAGCATGATGAAAGAGGCCAGGAGCCTTACAGACAACAAGAAGCGCATGGAACTGTTTGAGACAGGGGAGAAGCTTTTGATGGAGGAGATGCCCATACTGCCTCTGTATTACCGCAATGCACAGCTTCTGGTGAAGCCGGGATGTGAGGGCGTCATCAAGACTTATATTGGACATACGATATTTAAGTATGCTGATAAGCAGTAGGCATGGCGGCTGAGCCAGGCCGTCGTGATTGAGCAAAGCAGGATTGCCCACGCCCGAAAAACCGGAGCGTGGGCAGCTTTTTGGCTGGAGCGTGCCGGAGCGTTGCTTTCCGGCACTCTGTGGATTAAGGATGAAAGGACGGATTGAGACAGATGGTATTTCCGGAGAGATTGAGGGAAGGGGACACGGTGGGGCTGGTGGCCCCCGCATTTCCTGTAAAGGAAGAGGAGAGGGACGGCTGCGTAAAGCTGCTGGAGGACATGGGGTACCGGGTAAAACTGGGTACATGCCTAAAGAACATGTATAATTTCCATAATTATCTGGCAGGGGATGCCCGTGTCCGGGCAGAGGATATAAACAGCATGTTTGCGGATTCACAGGTGAAGGCGGTTTTCTGTGTGCGGGGAGGCTACGGCAGTTCCCAAATCATGAAATACCTGGATTTTGACCTGGTGAAGCAAAATCCCAAGATTTTCGTTGGATACAGCGACATAACAAATCTTCACTCCGCATTCCAGATGTTTGGGAATCTGGTTACCTTCCACGGTCCCATGGTGTGCTCCAACATGCTGAAGGATTTTGACGTTTACACCAGGACCAGCCTGTATGAGACCCTCAATATGGAGGATGAGCTGGAGTTTCAGAACCCGCCCGGGGAGGAAGGCTTTAAGACCATCCGGGGAGGAACGGCAGAGGGCATTCTGGCAGGCGGAAATATATCCGTGCTGGCCAGAGCCTGCGGCACCTTCTACCAGCTGGACACCAGGGATAAGATTCTGTTTCTGGAGGATGTGGAGGAAGGAATTGCCTCCCTTGACATGTATATCACACAGATGGAATACGCGGGGCTGTTTGAACACGCGGCGGGCATTCTTCTGGGAGATTTTACGGACTGTACCAATGACCGGTATGACGGATCCTATCAGATTGAGGAGTTCCTTCATGACCGATTGGGAACCTTTGGCTTGCCTGTGATGTACCATATCAGGTCAGGCCACGATAAGCCCATGGGAACCCTTCCCTTTGGCACCATGTGCCGCATGGACGGGGACAATAAACGGCTTCAGTTTTACCGGCAGCAACGGTAGAGTTTGTGGCAAAGGATGGCTTTGGCGCAGCCTTTTTCAGGCGCCGGAAACCGGTATTTGGAAAAGGCTGCGGAAAAGACTGCAAAAAAGGACAAAAAATTTTAAAAAAGTGCTTGCAATCTCTACAGACATATGATAAACTATAGCTCGTTGACAGCAGTCGGCATGAAAGTGCAGAGTCACATCAAGGCTGTCAGAAGTTGTGAGTCTGTAGCTCAGTTGGATAGAGCAACGGCCTTCTAAGCCGTGGGTCGGGGGTTCGAATCCCTTCAGGCTCATTGAGCGTAAGCTCTGATGTTTCATAACTTAATATGGTGGGTATGGCGAAGTTGGTTATCGCGCCAGATTGTGGCTCTGGAGGCCGAGGGTTCGAATCCCTCTACTCACCCTTTTCCCCTTTCCGGGTACGGAAAGGGGATTTTTTTATTTGAGATACCGGTATATAATACTGTATAGCGAATGCATGAGAAGGAGGTTATATTTTGAATATCAGACAAATTGCGTATCTGGCGGGGGTTTCGGTTGCAACGGTTTCCCGGTGTATTAACCAGCCGGAGAAGGTATCGGAAGAAACACGCAATCATATCATAGGGGTCATGAAGCGGGTGGACTACATACCTAACCCGTCCGCCAAAAGCCTGTCAACCGGTTATACAAAGACCATATTATGTGTAATCCCAACCCTTTGCAATGAATTTTTCAACCAGCTGGTGGAGGGGAGCCAGGCTGTATTGAGAGAGGCGGATTATAAGGTCCTTGTATTCTCAACGGACAGCATAGAGGATTTCTGGCGGAGGGTGGACCAGAGAAGTGTGGACGGAATGATCATATCCGGTTCCGGTTTTATTAACAGCGAGGAGCTGCGCATGGCCAAGATCCAGGCGCCCTATGTACTGATCGAGAATATGGAGCAGTCGGATACCCCCAAGGATGCGACATATGTGTACAGCGATGATTATAAAGGGGTCCAGATGGCGCTGGAATATCTGTACCAGGAAGGAAACCGCATATTCGGGGTAATCAGCACCTCGGACACCTATTTGGTGACCGAGAGGCGCCGCAAGGCGGTATATGACTTTTTTCTGGAAAAAAAGGACTGCCGCCTTTGCATGGTGAAAGCCCATTACGCGGATTTGCAGGATGCCCATGACACGTGCGGGCATTTGATGCGTCTGGAGGAGAGGCCAACCGCTATTTTCGCGTTTAACGATATGATGGCAATTGCAGCGTTGAGATATCTGGTGCTCCACGGCATACGTGTGCCGGAGGATGTGGAGATCATGGGATTTGACGACAATCCGGTTGCCAGCTTTGTGCTTCCCTCCCTGTCTACCGTGGTTGCGCCCAATTACCAGCTGGGAGAAAGTGCGGCCAGGCTGCTGCTGGAGAAGCTGAGGGGCAATACAGAGAGTAAAAGCGTGCTGTTTCCGGTGGAATTAAAGCTGAGGGAAACCACCAGAAACAATGCCTGATGTAACCAGTTTCATCCGGAAACTGGTTTGGATTCGTTGACAATCCGTTTTTTTGATATAATTAAGAAAAACGCATAATAATAAACAAAAACACATAACAAAATTGTGTATATTGCACAAGAGATATTTGCGCGTTAAAAAAGTTACATGTAAAAATAGAGTATAAACAGAGGAATGTTCTGACCCGGAAGGAGTAGGCGGCATGGTAAAAATTATCGGAATATGTGGAAGCCCAAGAAGGAAATCATCCTATGCCGCATTGCGGGAAGCTCTGGACGGCGCGCTGGAAACAGGGGACGTGGAGGTGGAGCTGATTGAACTGCGGGCAAGGAAGCTGAACTTCTGCATTCACTGCAATAAGTGCCTGAGGGACGACGCGGTCCTGTGCACTGTATACGATGACGATATGACGCCTCTCTATGAAAAAGTATATCAGGCTGACGGGATGATTATTGCCTCACCGGTATATGAGATGAATATTACGGCACAGCTGGCGGCCTTTTTCAACCGGTTCCGCCCCACGTGGAATATTATAAAAAAGGATCCCACATTTTTTAACAGGAAGGTGGGCGCTGCAATTGCAGTAGGTGGAACAAGAAACGGAGGACAGGAAGGGGCACTGAACGCAATCCTTGGATTTTACCATACACAGGGTATGGTTGTCTGTAACGGGGGAGCAGGAACTTATGCAGGTGCCAGTCTCTGGAATCCGGGGGACGGGTCAGGGGAAATGAATGACCCGGAAGGATTAAAGCGGGCCAGGGCACTGGGTGTCAAGATGGCTGATTTGACAAAACGACTCAATTTGGATAACTAAGCTGGCAAGGATTCAAACTACCGGTTTCCATAAGGATACAGAATGATGTTTATTTGCCCTTGTGTTTGTCTTTTTCAAATAAACAGACAAGTACATTATGGAAACCCTGCCAATTCCTGACAAAGTATGGCGCCGATTCGTCAGGTAAAGTTTTGAATATAAAAAATAAAAGGAGAACTTCATACATTAGGCAGAAATGGCGGGAGTATCAGAAACAGGAGTTAGTTATGAGAATGATGAGTTATGGTATCGAAGACAAACCCCGATTGGCAGTAGCGTTTCCATTGGCATTCCAGCATGTACTATCGGCATTTACAGGACAGATTGCGGTAGGTATGCTGCTTGCTATGGGATTTGGGCTCAGTGTCAAAGAAACTGCTTTATTAATTCAGTGCGCGTTATTTATCACCGGTATTGCTACCATTATCCAGTCCTTTGGAATCGGAAAGCATATTGGCACCAGGCTCCCCATTGTATCAGGAGGCAGCTTTACTCTGATTACGCCAATGGTGGTGGCGGCCAATAATCCAAATATCGGAATCGACGGCGCCTTTGGGGCTGCCCTGGTTGGAAGCGGCGTACTGTTTATATTTGGTCCCATTGCAATCAGGTACTTACATAAGTATTTCAGCCCCACCGTCACGGGAGCAGTGGTGTTGACCGTGGGTATCTGTATCGGAGCAACTGCATTCGGAAACTTTAATGTGGAAAGCGAAACCGCGATGACGGAACTGGCGGTTGCTGTGATGGTCGTTGTGGTGATTGTTCTTCTGAACTTTTTCGGAAGAGGCCTGGTTAAGCAGTGCTGTATATTAATCGGCATGGTAATCGGATACGTGGTTGCCGCGGCCCTTGGCATGGTGGATTTTTCAAGTATAGGGGAGGCTTCCTGGTTTTCCATGGTCAAACCCTTTGCCTGGGGAGTGAACTTCAATGTGGGAGCAATCCTGACAATCTGTGCGGTTCACATCGGCACACTGATGGAAATGGTGGGGGATACCACCGGACTGGTCACCGCGGTATCCAACCGGCTTCCCACGTCGGAGGAATTATCCAGGACCATCCGCGGAGGCGGTATCACGGGAATATTCGCATCTGCCTTTAACGGCGCACCGGTTATTACGGGAAGCGCCAATGTGGGTATAGTTGCAATGACTGGCGTGGGAAGCCGCTTTGTCACAGGCCTGGGAGGAATCATCTTCCTCGCCTTTGCGGTATTTCCAAAGCTGGCACAGCTGCTTGCGCTGATTCCAAACTGTGTTATGGCAGGGGCGGTCCTTGTAATGTGCGGCCAGATATCAGCGTCCGGGCTTCGGGTTATCAGCATGAGTGATTTTACGGAGAGAAACACAACCATACTGGCCATTGCGCTGGCCATTGGCATTGGCGGCAATTTCGGACTGGCTAACCTGGCATTTCTGCCGTCAACCGTTACAACTATTTTTACCGGCATTCCCGGTACAGCGCTGGTTGCTCTTGTATTAAACATGATTCTTCCAAAGACGACAGAGGATGAGGTGGCCAGCGTGAAGCTGGAAGAGGAAATACCGGCCGTGCAGTAAAAAAGCATAAGGATTCGTTTGAAAGGATATCCACATGGAGCGCCTTGCACCATGTGGATATTTTTTAGGAAAAGAGCTGGAAGGAAGAGGACCTTTACTATGATATACGTGGAGACGAACAGCATCATTGGTTCAGAAAACCTGGCATATGAAGAATATTTCTTAAAGAAAGAGGACATGAACGAGCTCGTACTCATGCTGTGGAGAAACCGCCCCACCATTGTGGTAGGCGCTTTTCAAAATACCCATGAAGAGATATGTGAGGAATTCGTCAAAGCCCGCGGAATCGATGTGGTGAGAAGAACCAGCGGCGGCGGCGCGGTGTACCATGATTTGGGAAACCTGTGCTTCAGCTTTATCATGGAGCAGGAAGATTTTACAAACACAGATTACAGCATTTTTTTAAATCCCGTTGTAAAAGCGCTGCGGGGAATGGGAATCCAGGCAGGGATTAACGGGCGCAATGATCTGGTGCTGGGAGACGCCAAGATATCCGGAAGCGCGGTGAGGATCTATAAGAACCGGGTATTGTTTCACGGAACACTGTTATTTAGTTCAGACTTGGAAATATTAAGCAGGGCATTGCGGGTAAAGCAGGATAAGCTTGTATCAAAGGGAATTAAGTCGGTGCGCTCAAGAGTCACCACCATAGCGGAGCATCTTTCTGGTGACATGGGGGTTATGGAATTCAGGGAAAAACTGTTGCAGGCCCTTTTTGAGGGAACAGAGAGAAAGGTATATGGATTGTCACAGGAGGAGCGCATGGAGATTATGAACCTGGCCCGTGACAAATATGAATCCTTCCTCTGGACCTATGGAAAGAATCCGCCGGCAGATCTGGTATACAGCCAACGGTTTGCAGGAGGCGGCATAACGGTAAAAGCAGCTTTAAAGAATTCCCGGATTGAACAGATCCGGTTTGAGGGTGACTTTCTGGGATGTATGGAGATGAAAGAGATAGAACAGCTGCTGAGCGGCGTGGTTTATGAAAGGGACGCTGTCAGCCGTGTTTTTGAAACATTAGATATAAGACCATACTTCGGAACCATAACAAAGGAAGAGGTGGTCAGCTGCATCATGGGAGAAGACATAACATAAACGCATGGGAATGAGACAAGGATGGGAGTGAGACAATGGAGCAGATAAGTCTGGATATAAACGGAGCCATAACACAAGTCGGAGTAGAAAAAAACTGGACCTTGCTATTTGTGCTGCGGGAGGTTCTGGGTCTGACAGGGGCAAAGTGCGGATGCAGCACAGGGGACTGCGGCGCCTGTAAGGTCATCATTGACGGGGAAGCAGTGAACTCCTGTCTGGTGCTTGCGAGAAACGCGGAAGGAAAGAAGATCGAGACCATAGAAGGTCTTTCAAGGGGAACTGAGCTGCATCCCATCCAGCAGGCGTTCATCGACGCCGGGGCAGTGCAATGCGGGTACTGCACGCCGGGAATGGTGATGTCAGCCAAGGCGCTTTTGGACCGGATTGAGAATCCCACGGAGGAGGAAATCAGGAACAACGGTATCTCCAATAACCTGTGCAGATGCACGGGGTACGTAAAGATTGTGGAGGCAATCAAACTGGCCGCAAAGCGGATGATGGAGGCAAAGGCCGGGGAAAAGAAGGAGGAGAGCTGAATGGGAATCATAGGACAGAGCATCCCGGTCCGCGATGCGGCCATGAAGGTAACCGGGCAGTTGAAATATACGGCTGACCTGGAATTTCCGGGAATGCTCCACGCTAAAATATTGTTCAGCCCTGTGCCCCATGCCAGAATAAAGAGGATTGATACAAGCAAGGCAGAGGCGCTGGAGGGCGTCCGTGGGGTGGTGTGCTATTTAAACGCCCCGGACACATTATACAACAGCTGCGGGGAGGAGATTGACGGCCACAAGACGGAACGGGTATTTGATGATACGGTGCGCTATGTGGGAGACAAGGTGGCGGCCGTGGCGGCGGATACGGTGAAGATTACGGAACAGGCAGTGAAGTTAATCCAGGTGGAATATGAAGAACTGCCTTTTTACACTGACCCAAAGGAGGCCCTGAAGGAAGGTGCATATCCCATTCACGGGGAAAACAATATCATTTTTCCGGTGGATATGGGGGCCGGCGATGTGGAAGAAGGCTTTAGGGCAGCGAATTATATATATGAAGATACCTATTCCACGCCTGCCATCCACCACAGCGCCATTGAGACACACGCGTCCATTGCGGTCTATGACAGCAGCGGCAAGCTGACGGTCTATACGCCCAGCCAGGATGTGTTCGGATACAGGAAGAATCTCAGCCGGATTTTCGGACTGCCCATGAGCAGAGTGCGCGTGGTGAATCCCGGTATGGGCGGCGGATTCGGAGGGAAAATCGATACGGTGACAGAGCCTGTGACAGCCCTGCTGGCCATGAAAACAGGACGGCCGGTGAAGCTGGTTTACAACAGGCGGGAGGATATTGTGTCATCCAGAACGCGCCACGGAATGGAAATAAAGATTAAGACCGGCGTCAAAAAGGATGGGACGATACTATCCCAGGATATGCAGGTCATCATCAACGCCGGGGCGTATGCGGGCGGGACCATGAGTATTGTATGGGCTATGAGCGGTAAGTTTTTTAAAAACCATAAGACGCCCAATATCCGGTTCAGGGCCACTCCGGTCTATACCAACACTCCCATTGCAGGGGCAATGAGAGGCTTTGGCTCTCCGCAGGAGTTTTTTGCACAGCAGTGCCAGATGAATAAGATTGCCAGGGACTTACATATAAGCATCATTGACATGCAGTTAAAGAACCTGGTTGAACCGGACGGGTTTGACCAGAGAAACGGGCAGAGGCATGGAAACCCAAGACCCATTGACTGTGTGAAAAAGGGGATGGAGCTGTTCGGCTGGGAAGCGGCGGTAAAGGAACAGGAGGAATCCCGGGCGGCAAAGGGCAGGTACCGGATTGGAGTGGGAATGGCAGCGGCCACCCATGGAAACGGAGTGTATGGCGCGTGCCCCGACACAACAGGGGTGATACTTAAAATGAACGAGGATGGTTCCGTTGTCATGTTTACCGGAGTCAGCGATATGGGCAACGGCTCCGTGACAACCCAGGCCCAGGCAGTGGCCCAGGAGCTGGGAATCAGCTTGGACCGGATTGAATGCATACAGGCGGATACAGATGCAACCATGTATGATTTGGGAAATTATTCCAGCAGAGGCACGTATGTGAGCTGCAATGCCGCTGTTAAGGCGGCATGCCATATCAGGCAGGAATTGCTGACAGAGGCAGCCCAGCTTCTGGAGGAGGAGCAGCAGAACCTGGAGCTGAAGGACAACATGGTCTGTGTAAGGAATAATCCCGAAAAGAAGGCTTCCCTGGAGGAAGTCATCACACACGCAAGGAAAGTCAACCAGAGGGATATATGCTGTGCGGACACCTTTGCCTCCTATGCATTGGCAATGTCCTACGGCGCACATTTTGTAAAGGTATCGGTGGACACTGAGACCGGCGGGGTAAAGGTCCTGGAATATACGGCGGTGCACGATGTGGGAAAGGCCCTCAATCCCATGTCCGTGGAAGGCCAGATCGAGGGAGCGGTGCAGATGGGGCTTGGGTATGCGCTCTCAGAGGGAATCATAATTGACGGCGGGGGTAAGGTAAAAAACACTACCTTCAAGCAGTACCATATTATGAATGCCAATGAAATGCCGCCCATCAAGGTGGGACTGGTGGAGGAGACGGAGCCCACCGGGCCGTATGGGGCAAAGAGCATCGGGGAGTGTTCGGTGGTACCCTCGGCCGGGGCAGTTGCAAATGCCGTTGCAAATGCAATCGGATATGAGGTACACCATCTGCCGTTAAAACCGGATGCAGTGCTTAAACTCCTGGCCCGGAAAAAAGGGACATTTGAAAGAAGGGATGGATTGGCTTGATGAGATTTGAAAATAAAGTAGTGGCAGTCACAGGCGCCGGACAGGGGCTGGGCGCAGGCTTTGCAAGGGCATTTGCCAAAGAGGGCGCGGCTGTGGCGCTGATAGGAAGAACAGAGGGCAAGCTGCAGGTGGTTGCAGAGGAAATCAGGAAAGAGGGGAGCAGGGCTCTTGTGAAAGTCTGCGACATCGCGGTGCCTGAACAGGTGGAGCAATGCTTCCGGGAAATTGAGGGGGAAGCGGGAAATGTGGATGTGCTTGTCAATAACGCGGCTTATCACAAGTCCGTTCCCGTGGTTGAGACATCAAATGAGGAGTGGTTGAACCAGATTTCCATTAATCTGAGCGGAACCTTTTTCTGTACAAAGGCAGTCCTGCCGGCCATGATACAGAGGCGGTACGGAAAAATCATCAACATCAGTTCCTCGGCAGCCAAACACTTCTTTCCCGGATTTGGCGCGTACGCAGCGTCAAAAGGAGGAATCGTCAGCTTCACCCATACGCTGTCCGAGGAAGTCAAGCAATACGGAATCAATGTGAACGCCATATACCTGGGGATGACCAATACGGAGCATACAAGGGAACGGATGGACAGCGACCAGGCGGTGACCATTGATTTGGATTCCATGCTCCAGGTGGAGGACGTGGCGGAAGTGGTGACATTCCTGGCATCGGACGCAGCGGCCCCGATTATGGGCGCGGCCATTGATGTGTTTGGAAAGAAATCATAAGCAGGATGAAATAAAACACGGAGGATCATACATGCTGAATATTAATGCAAAAGCAATGAAAGTAGTACGGGAAATCATAGAGGACGCGGACGCCCTTGGATGCAAGGTTATGAAAATGGACTGCGGGGCAACTCTGATTGACATGGGAATTAACTGTGAGGGAAGCTGGAAGGCGGGAGTTCTGTTTACAAGGGCCTCCATGGGAGATATGAGCACGGTTACCCTTGGGGAATTCAGGCTCAACCAGGATTATACCTTTGCCTCGGTTGAAGTGCTGGTCAATAAGCCGCTCATTGCCTGCATGGCATCCCAGATAGCCGGGTGGAAACTGGGGGACGGGGAATTTGCCACCATCGGGTCCGGCCCTGCCAGGTCCATCGCCCATGTGGATTCAGACTGGTATTTTGAAATGACAGACTATAAGGAAGAAAATAACGAGGCAGTGCTGTGTCTGCAGGATGTAAAGTATCCCACGGACCAGATGGCCATGGAAGTGGCAAAGGCCTGTAATGTAAAGCCGGAGGATACATATATCCTTATCTCCGACAGCACCTGCGTGGTTGCATCCATCCAGGTATCGGGCAGAATGCTGGAACAGACCTGCCATAAGATGTTTGAAAAGGGATTTGACGCGGGACAGATTGTAATGATCCGGGGAACCGCCCCCATAGCTCCCATTGTCAGGGATGAAATGAAGTCAATGGGCCGGATCAATGACGCCCTTATCTACGGCAGCAGCGTGGAAATCTGGGTGGATGCATCGGACGAGGCCATTGAAAAGGTGATTCCGGGGCTGGTGGGCAAGACGTCGTCTCCCTGTTACGGACAATTATTTGAGGATGTGTTTGAGAAAGCGGGAAGAGACTTCTTCTATGTTGATCACGATGTACATTCCCTGGGAAGGGTGCAGATTCACAATATTAATACGGGAAAGGCATTCTGCGGGGGAGAGATAAATTACAAGGTATTGGAAAAGTCATTTTTAAATTAATTAAATACGCGGCGGCGAAGAAGAGGATTAGGAGGAAATGAAATGGCACTAAGTAAAGAACGGCTTCTGAAGGTATACCGGGACATGGTAATGATCCGCAGGTTTGAGGAGGTAATTGAGGAGTATGCTGCAAACGGGACGATTCCCGGATTTGTACATCTGTCCATTGGCCAGGAAGCGTGTCAGGCAGGGGTGGTGGACGCCCTGAAGAAAACAGATTATAAATTCCCGGATCACAGAGGACACGGAGCCATTGCTCTCTGCGGAACAGACCCGAAGCTGGTGATGGCTGAAATATTTGCAAAGGAGACAGGAATCAACCATGGACGGGGCGGTTCCATGCATGTCAATGATCTGGAGTGCAGGAACATGGGATTTAACGGAATACAGGGCTCCACCATGGTCACCTGTCTGGGAACCGCATTTGCCTCTGTGTATAACGGGACGGATGATGTGACGGCAGTATTTCTCGGAGACGGAACACTGGGAGAGGGAACCTGCCATGAGAGCATGAATATGGCTGCCACCTGGAAACTTCCCATTATCTACTGTCTTGTAAACAACGGATACGCCATATCCACGCGCTACGAGGAAGCCCACCCCCAGAAGGAGTTAAAAACATGGGGCGAGGGATACGAAGTACCCAGCTTCCGCCTGGACGGAAATGACATTGAGGCGGTCATTGAGGCAGTGGAAAAGGCCGCGGACCGGGCCAGAAAGGGCGAGGGACCCACTGTGCTGGAATTCATGACATACCGCTGGCAGGGACATTTCGCAGGGGATCCCGCCGCGTACCGGCCGGAGGAAGAGGTATCCTACTGGGTCAATGACAGAGATCCGCTGAAGCTGACAAAGGCCATTCTCCTTGAGCGGGAGCAGGTTGATTCGTCCGTGCTCCAGGCGATTGAAGAGGAAGAAGAAAAACATGTGCAGGAGATGCTTAAATTCTCCCTGGAGAGTGAGTATCCGGGAATTGAGACTGCAACAACATATACATATGCTGACAGAGAGGTGGAATTAAGATAATGGGCAGAAAACTTTCTTATGGAATGGCAATCAATGAAGCGCTGCATCAGATGATGGGAGCAGATGAAAGAGTATTTATATTAGGCGAAGATGTGGCAAAGATGGGCGGAGATTTCGGAATCACAAAGGGAATCTGGGAGAAATGGCCGAACCGCATCAAGGATACGGCATTATCCGAGTCCGCAATTCTGGGTTTGTCCTGCGGCGCCGCCGTATGCGGGTTAAAACCAGTACCGGAAATCATGTTTGCGGACTTTTTAGGGGTTTGCTTTGACCAGCTGACAAACAATGCCGCAAAATTAAATTTCATGTATCAGGGAAAGGCGCACTGCGGCATAACGGTACGTGCCGTACAGGGCGGAGGCATCCGGTGTGCTTACCATCACTCCGCATGTGTGGAATCCTGGTTCATGAACACCCCCGGACTGGTGGTGGTATGCCCCACCACCCCTTACGAGGCAAAGGGAATGCTGATTTCCGCGATTAAAAGTGATAACCCGGTTCTCTTTTTAGAGCACAAGACTCTTTATAATGTAAAGGGCGAGGTGCCTCAAGAGATGTATGAGATTCCTTTGTATGAGGCCGAGGTGGAGAGGGAGGGAAGCGACATTACAATCGTGGCAACCCAAATCATGCTCGACAAAGCCCACAAGGCGGCGGATATCATGGCAAAAGAAGGGGTCAGCGTGGAAATCATAGACCCGAGAACCATTTATCCTTACGACAAGGACACGATCCGGAAATCCGTGGCAAAAACAGGCCGCATCATTCTGGCGCAGGAAGGTCCCAAATGCGGGGGCTGGGGAGCCGAACTCTCCGCGATGATAAGCGAGGACGTATTTGAGTACTTACGCGCGCCTATTAAACGCGTTATCTCTCTGGATTCACCGGTACCATACGCGCCGGTGCTGGAGGATTACGTACTGCCGCAGCTGGATGACCTGGTAAAGACCTGCCGGGAATTGATGGAATATTAAAGAAAGCCATGAGTGGAGATTGAGAGGAAATACATATGGTTACAAAAGTAATTATGCCCAAATTCGGTTTGTCCATGGAGACAGGAGTCCTGGGCTCCTGGCTGGTGGAGGAAGGGGCTTCTGTCACAAAGGGAAGCGCCCTGGCGGAAATAACAACAGATAAAATTACCAATACATGCGAAGCACCCAAAGACGGGATCCTCCGCAAGATCCTGCTTCCCGAAGGGGAGGAGGCTGCCTGCGGGGAAGCCATCGCGATTCTGGCGGACACGGCGGACGAGGATATATCGGCGGAGTGCGGGGGAAGCCGGGACGATGACGGGACTTTCGTGAACAGCGGGGAACCGGCGGCTGAAACATCCCCTGCCCCGCAGCAGGCCGCAGCAGCCGACATAAAAATCACGCCCCGGGCCAAAAAGGTAGCAGAGGAGCAGGGGCTGGAATATTCCCACATCCAGGGAACCGGACTGTTAGGCGCAATCACGATTTCAGATTTGAAGAAACATGGAATCCCCAGGAAGGACCAGGAAGGCGCCGCATCTGTATCCGCTGCTCCGGCATCCGCGCCCGGTGCCGCATCTGCTTTGGCATCCGCGCCTGGTGCCGCTTCTGCTCCGGCATCCGCACCCGGTGCCGGCTCCCCATCCGCCCCGGCCGCTGCAGCACCTAAGGCCGTCTTTGACACACGTCCGTGTGAGGGTGAGGATGTTATTGTCAAGATGAGCACCATGGAGACCACCATTGCCAAAGCAATGCAGAACAGCCTGCAGACAACCGCCCAGACCACCATAGCCACAGAGGCGGAAATAACAGAGCTGGTCAGGGTGTACAGACAGTTAAAGGGAAAATATACCAATGCAGGCGTGAAGCTGAGCTACACGGCAATGCTGATAAAGGCAGTGGCCATGGCATTGGAGAACCATAAGGCTTTGAGAAGCACCATGGCGGACGAGAATCATATTAAAATCAGCAGCCGTATCCACATCGGCGTTGCGGTGGATATCCCTGACGGACTGATTGTGCCTGTGATCCGGGATGCGAATATGAAGGATCTGCGCACAATCTGCCTGGAGTTATCAGACCTTACCCAGCAGGCAAAGAGCAATAAGCTGACAAGCGACCAGCTGGGCGGTGCAACCATTACCATCACCAACCTAGGTATGTTTGGAATCACCTATTTTACCCCTGTGTTAAATGTTCCGGAATCAGCCATTTTAGGCGTGGGATCCATTATCGAGAAGCTGATGGTAAAGGACGGCGGTTTCTATCCCGCTTCCGTCATGAACTTCGGCCTTACCCATGACCACCATATCGTCAACGGGGCGCCGGCGGCAAGATTCTTAAAAGAAGTGACGGACAGCCTGCAGGATTTTAGATGGGTTTAAAAGCCCGTAAACACTCATCCCCGCCATCTGCGCGCCAACAGGAGGAAAGCCATATGAAGAAAGCAGACGTTATGATTAAGAACGCATATATCATAACAATGGATAAGGACAGAAATATAATCAGCAATGGATGCATTGTGATTGATAAAGACAAGATTACAACAGTTGGAGGCGGGGAACTGGCATCCTGTTACGAAGCCTCCAGGGTGGTAGACGCAAAAGGAAAGTTCGTATTTCCGGGCATGATAAGCACCCATTCCCATTTGTTCCAGACCATGCTAAAGGGTCTGGGCAGGGATAAGCTTTTATTTGACTGGCTGGACAGCTCCGTGCGTACGGCTCTCCACAGATTTGACGGGGAAATGTGTTATTACGCTGCCCTGACGGGATGCATGGAGGCCATTCAGTCCGGCACCACCACCATATTGGACTATATGTACTGCCATACCAGTCCGGGGCTCAGCGATTATGTGACCCAGGCCATGGAGGATATCGGAATACGCGGCATATACGGCCGGGGGTTCACCAATACCGCAAACTTCCCGCCGGAATTCAAGGTGGCCCATCACGATACGGAACAGGATATGTTTGACGATGTGAGGCGTCTGTACAGGAAGTACCAGGGGCACAGCAGAATGAGCGTGGCCCTGGCGCCGGGCATTATCTGGGATAATACAGACGACGGATACCGGGAGATGCGCAAGATGGCCAATGAGATGCATATTCCCCTTACCATGCATGTGCTGGAATCAGAGGATGATGATAAATACTGTACGCAGGTAAGAGGCGGCAGGACAATACCTCATCTGGAACGCCTCGGATTCATCGGACCTGATTTTATCGCGGTACACTGTGTCTGCATGGAGGAGGAGGACTTTGATATCTTCAAGCAGTATGATGTGAAGGTCAGCCACAATCCTGTGTCCAACATGATTCTAGCCTCCGGCGTGGCGCCGGTTGAGAGGATGGTCAGGGAGGGACTGACAGTCAGCCTTGCCTGCGACAGTTCAGCCAGCAACGATACCCAGGATATGATGGAGGTGTTAAAGACAACCGCCCTGCTCCAAAAGGTACATTTAAAAGACGCGGCCGCAATGCCGGCCTCCAAGGTTCTGGAGCTGGCAACCCTGGGAGGCGCAAAGGCAGTTATGCGGGAAGGGGATCTGGGGGCAATCGCGCCGGGCATGAAGGCGGATTTGGTAATTTACGACCCCTTCCACGGCCGTTCCATACCGGTTCATGACCCGGTCAGCGCGATTGTATATTCTTCCGGACAGGTAAATATCGAGTCTGTCATGGTGGACGGCGTGTTTGTGATGGAGCAGAAGCACATGACCATGATTGACGAAGAAAAAGTATTGTATGCCACCCAGAAGGCGGCTGAAAAGCTGATATCGGAAGTGGGTCTGGGAAACACGCAGTGGGGCAGAAAGATTGGAAATCTGGGGCTATAGGAGGAAACGGATGAACGAGTTAGTGTTCTTTGAAATACCGAAACAGAATTTAAAGATTCAAATGGTCAAAAAATGTGATGAGATATTGGACCAGATAAAGAGGGAGTCTGCCGAGACAGCGGTGATGCCGGATGTGGCTGAGTACTACACGGATATATATTTCCCGAAGGCGCCCGCACACAGGCCCTATACCTTTTCCTCCATCGTGCTTTCTTCCGACGGTAAAATGGCCTACGGGGATAATCCTTCCGGACCGCTCATCGCCAAGAATAACTTTCTGGACCCGGACGGATCACTGGGGGATTTCTGGGTGCTGAATGTACTGCGGGCCTATGCGGACGGAATCATCATAGGCGCCCGCACCCTGCTCAGTGAACCGGGCATTACCTGCCATGTATATGAGGAGCGTCTGACCAGGCAGAGGAAGGAAGTGCTTGGAAAGAAGTACCAGCCCTGCGGCGTCATTGTATCACTGGACGGCACGGATATTCCCTTTGACCACTATATTTTCAATGTAAATCCAAAGGAGGAATACAAGCTGGTGATTGCCACGTCCCCCAGGGGCGCTGATTACATAAGGGCCAATTCCCCGCTAAAGCATCCCGTGATTGGATCCTTTAAGACAACAGAGGATGTGGATCATGTGGATTTGGGTGAGCTTTACGCAGACTTTACTGAATTTCCGGTCATAGTGACAGGCGAGGGAGAGAACCCGGATACAAAGGTGCTCATGTATGCCCTTAAGAAATGGGGGCTGGAGAAGCTCTGCATCGAGGCGCCGTCCTACTGCACCCATTTGCTGCAGCAGGGAATGCTGGACGAATATTTTATCAATTATTCCATGGTATTTGTGGGCGGACAAAAAACGCCGGGCTATGGGGCGGAATTCGGGCACTTGGATCATCCCCACGCAGATTTTCTGACGCTGGGAATTCATGAAAGCAACTTTATATTTACCCGCCAGAAAATTCGTTACGGTGTTACAAATGAAATGGATTTGTCGGGATATAAGTACTGATATGGAGTGAATGTCAGATGGGAGGAACTATGGCAGGTACAGATTTGGTGGTAATCGGCGCAGGCCCGGGCGGATATGTGGCCGCAATCAGGGCTGCGCAGCTGGGAATGAAGGTAGTGATTGCAGAAAAGGACGCGTGCGGCGGGACCTGTCTGAATTATGGATGTATTCCCACAAAAGCACTTTATAAAAATGCCCAGGTAGTCAGTTATATGGACCACAGCAGGGAATTTGGAATTGAGCTTGAGGGATACAGGCTCAATATGGAGCAGGTGCAGGCCCGCAAGAACAGCATTGTAAAGACGCTGACTGGCGGAGTGGAATATTTGCTGAAGTCCAACAAGGTGACCATTGAGAAGGGCTGCGCTAAAATCATAAAAGCCGGACTGGTGGAAGTGACCGGCAAAGACGGCGCTGTAAAGAGACTGGAGACAAAGCGGATTCTCATTGCGTCCGGCTCCAAATCATCCAGGCTTCCCATTGAGGGGATGGACCTGGAGGGCGTCATCACCAGCAAAGAGGCGCTGGATATGAAGAATGTGCCGGAGGAAATCGTGATCATCGGAGGCGGGGTGATTGGCATTGAGTTTGCCGGTATTTACCAGTCCTTTGGCGCAAAGGTAACCGTGGTGGAGTTTATGCCCCACATCATCCCCAATGTGGATGTGGAAATCACAACCAGATTAAAGAGCCTGCTGGAAAAGCGCGGTATTTCAATCATGACAGGCTCTAAGGTTGAGAAGATTGAGAAAAAAGGAAACAATCTGTCCGTACAGGTGGATGCGGGAGGCAAAAAGCAGGTCCTTTCCTGCCGGCAGGTTCTTGTGTCAACCGGACGTGAAATGGACGTGGAAGGCCTGAATCTGGACGGTGCGGGAGTGCTTTATGACCGCAAAGGAATCAAGGTAGACGAAAATTATGAGACAAATGTGCCGGGAATCTACGCCATCGGAGATGTGACGGGACGGGTCATGCTGGCCCATGTGGCATCGGAGGAAGGCAAGGCGGCGGTTGAGCGCATGGCAGGAGAGAAGACCCAGGTGGATTACAGCCTGATTCCCAATTCCATCTTTACGTTTCCGGATGTGTCCAGCATCGGCTTATCGGAGGAACAGGCAAAGGAGCAGGGAATCGATTATATTACCAGCAAATACCAGTTTTCCGGCAACGGCAAGGCTCTCACCATGGGGGATGCCCAGGGCATGGTGAAGGTGATTGCCGCCAAAGATAAATCCAGGCTGTTAGGGGTGCATATCATCGGCCCTAACGCAAGCGACCTCATAGCGGAGGCAGCCATTGCAATGAACGGAATGTTTACGGTGGAGGAGGCGGCCGGTGTTATGCACGGGCATCCCACGCTGTCAGAGGCATTTGACGAGGCGGTATCCAATCTTCTGGGAAAAGCCATTCATATGCCGCCGGTCAAAAACAGGTAAACGGGATATGGAGGTGCGCACATGGAACTGAGAGTAAACGAACCAGGCCTTTTTATCGAAGAACTGGTATTCCAAATCAGGCCGGAGCTGGTAAAGAGGTATGTGGAATTGGAATATGAGATTATGGCAAAAGAGCTGGCCGGTCTGGATGGCTTTTGCGGATGGCAGATTTGGGTGAGCGAAACCAGTCCCGGCCGTGTGACATCTCTTTATTTCTGGAGGGACCATGCCTCGTACCGGAGTATTGACCAGGAATGGCTTTCCGGGAAAAAGGATGAGATTTCACGGGTATTTGGGGCGGAAAACATGACTTTTGTGAGGGCAGGCCATGAAACAGACCGCAGATACCAGATGCGCAGTCTTGTTTGATGGGAACGATCCATGTTACCCTGGTGGCCAATGCGGGCCTGTTGCTGGAGTGCAGCGGCCAGAAACTGCTGCTGGACGGTCTGCACAGCCGGAAGAATGGGATGTTCAGTCCGGTGCCCCCCTATATGCGGGAACAGATCATGAAAAGGCATCCTCCCTTTGACGGAATCAGATGGATGGCATTCACCCATTTTCATGAGGACCACTTTGATTTGGACCTGGTGAACCGGTACTTGCAGGAGGCAGAACCTGAGATGCTGGTGGTGCCTGAGGATACACAGGATGGCGTATCCTCAAAGCTTAAGGCAGGCGCTTGCAGCACAGAGTCCATTGATCTGCCCATGGGCCAGTGCCGGAGCATACGGCTGTGGGAGACGGGAAGCCTGACAGCCTTTCCTTCGAGGCATGCGGGCAGGGAGTATGAGAAGGTCAGCCACCTTTGCTATGTGCTGGAGGCTGATGAAAAAAAGGTATTGATCCTGGGAGACTCTGATTATGACGGCGTGTTTTTCAAACAGATGGCAGGAGCGCTGGAATTTGACGCTGTGATTGCCAACCCGCTTTTTCTGCATCTTCCCAGGGGACGCAGGGTACTTACACAGTCCATACGGACAAAAGAGATTATTTTTTGTCACCTTCCCTTTGCGGAGGATGACCAGATTCATTTCCGGAATATGATGTCAGAAGACATGAGACAATATGAAACAATACTGCCACCCATGAAGGCGCTTACGGATCCGCTTCAAAAAGTGAGCATTTAGTATGTCAGGAGGATATAATTGTGGGGCAGAATATATTGATTGAAATATCAGCAAGACACATTCATTTATCAAAAAAGCATTTAGAAATACTTTTTGGGGAAGGCTATGAACTGACGGTGAAGAAAATGTTAAGCCAGCCAGGACAGTTTGCATGTGAGGAACGGGTGAGCGTGATTGGACCTAAGGGTAAGTTTTCCATGTCCGTGCTGGGACCTGTGAGAGAGCGCACCCAGGTGGAAATCTCACTGACAGATGCCAGAACCATCGGGGTCAGCGCACCCATACGGGAATCCGGCGATGTGGAGGGAAGCGGCAGCTGTGTACTGGAAGGCCCCAGGGGAACGGTTATTCTGAAGGAAGGGGTCATTGCGGCAAAGCGCCACATACACACCACGCCGGAGGATGCCAAAAGGCTGGGAGTGACTGACCGTGAAACGGTTGCCTTTGAGGTGAATATCAATGACCGGTCATTGATATTCAAGGACATGGTGGTTCGGGTCAGCGAACATTATTCCACGGCGGCCCATATTGACACGGACGAGGCAAACGCGGTGGCCATGTCCGGCACGGTTTATGGAACCATAGTAAAGCTGCGGGGAAATGGTTTGGCGGATTCTGGTTTGACAGACTCCGATTTGACGGATTCGTCCATCGCATAAACGAGGAGAACATGAGGCAAATAGAAAGACAGCCCCGGACAGACGGGGAGAATAAGATGGGAGTTATGCCGGTCAACCGTCTGCTGGTGACCATGGCGCTTCCAATTATAATATCCATGATCATCCAGGCCATGTACAATATTGTGGACAGCCTGTTCGTTGCCAGAATCAGCGAACAGGCGCTGACCGCGGTTTCACTGGCATATTCGGTTCAGAATCTGCTGATTGGCGTGGCGGTGGGGACCGGAGTAGGTGTCAATTCCCTGCTGTCCCGATATCTGGGGGAACGAAACCGTGACGGCGTCAACAGGACGGCTGTCAACGGGATTTTCATTATGCTGCTTACCTATCTGTTCTTCCTGGTATTTGGATTGTTTTTTACCAGGACTTTTTTCAAATGGTAGACAGATTCAGAGGAAATCATAGAGCTGGGGGTGCAGTACCTGTCCATTTGCCTGGTTTTTTCAGTGGGCGTGCTGGAACAGGTTGTGCTGGAGCGGATATTGCAGGGAACTGGAAAAACATTTTATACCATGATTACACAGGGGGCGGGAGCTGTTATTAATATCATTCTCGACCCTATTCTGATTTTCGGATTATTCGGCTTTCCCAGAATGGGTATCAGCGGGGCAGCCATAGCCACTGTGACAGGGCAGCTGGCCGGCATGGGGATGAACGTTTATTTTAATAAGCACGTCAACCATGAGGTGCAGTTTATATTTCGCGGGTTTCGGCCGGATATGGGAATCATTAAGCAGATTTATAAGGTGGGAATCCCGGCCATTGTCATGCAGTCCATCGCATCTGTGATGACCTTTGGACTGAACCAGATACTGATTTCCTACACGGCCACAGCCGCGGCGGTGATGGGAGTCTATTTTAAGATCCAGAGTTTTATCTTCATGCCCGTATTTGGCCTCAACAACGGCATGATACCCATTATCGGTTATAATCTGGGGGCGGGAAGGCCTGAGCGGATACGAAAGGCCATTCATTACAGCTTGGGCTATGCCACAGCCATCATGCTGGCCGGGTTTGCCCTGTCCCAGGTATTCGCAGTGGAGATAATGGCAATGTTTAATGCCTCGGAGCACATGATGTCCATTGGGGTGACTGCGCTCAGGGTAATCAGCTTCGGTTACCTGTGCGCCTCTGTTTCCGTTATTTACAGCGCCGTATTTCAGGCTCTGGGAAGAGGAATGGAAAGCCTGGTTATCTCCTTTTTCCGCCAGCTGATTGTACTGCTGCCGGCCGCCTATATACTGGCGGCTCTGTTTGGGCTGGATGCGCTGTGGTGGTGCTTTCCTGTTTCCGAGGCAATGGCGGCATTGATGGCATGGATATGGTGGAAACATATCCGAAGGCAGATGGCGGGGCAGGTGTGACGGCCCCAACACAGGAATTCTGCAAAAGTGGGTTTCAAAAACTTGCAAACCGGTAAATTCTATGGTATTATAATTTGGCATGCCGGATTACTATATGGCTTGTTGGGCCGTCGCCAAGCGGTAAGGCACAGGACTTTGACTCCTGCACTCGAGGGTTCGAATCCCGCCGGCCCAGTACAATGGGGGAAAGTCCGCAGGGACGCCAGTTTCAAGGCGTTTCTGCGGGCTTTTCTTCTATCAACAATGTTGCTGTACATAATACTATAATCCACATAAAGGCCGGAGGCTGTGGGAGGAGGAAAGAAGATGGAGAGAAAAAGAATCAGGGATTTTGGTATTGCGCCGGGGGTTATGAAAACCGGGCCTAAAAATAAGATTACAGACGTGCCGGGCGTGCTGGTAGGCCATAAGACAGTGAGGAGTGGAGACAACAGGACCGGCGTCACGGTGATTGTACCGGGACCGGGAAATGTATTTGACCGCAAGTTCATAGCTGCGGGATACGTGCACAATGGATTCGGCAAGACCTGCGGACTGGTCCAGGTGGAGGAGCTGGGAACCCTGGAGACACCCATTGCCCTGACCAATACCCTGAACGTGGGTCTGGCAGCCGACGCCCTGGTGGAGTATACCATCAGGCAGTGCGCAAAGGACCAGGTGGAGGTCACGTCCGTAAGCCCAGTGGTGGGGGAGTGCAATGACTGCAAAATTAACCGCATTCAGCACAGGGCCGTGTCCATGGAAGATGTGATGGAAGCATTTTCACAGGCAGGCGAGGACTTTGAGGAGGGGGATGTGGGCGCAGGCGCGGGAACCGTGTGCTATGGCCTGAAGGGAGGAATCGGCTCCGCCTCCAGAATCATGAGAATCGGCGGTAAAAATTACACGCTGGGAGTTCTAGTACAGTCCAACTTCGGGGCAACAGAGGATCTGGTCATTGACGGCATACGGGCCGGAGCGCGGATTCTGGAGGAAAAGGAAAGGCGCAGAAAGATGGCCACCGCGGAACAGGACCAGGGATCCATCATGACCATCATCGCCACGGACCTGCCTGTCAGCGACCGTCAGTTAAAGCGCATCATCCGCAGGGCGGGTGTGGGCATTGCCAGGACAGGCGCCTACACCGGCCATGGCAGCGGCGAGGTGATGATTGGATTCACCACCGCAGGCCGTCTGCAGGGAAAGGATAGTCCGGAAATCATGACAAGCACATGCATCAGGGAGGACCTGATTAACGTGGCCTTCAAGGCGGCAGCGGAAGCTGTTCATGAAGCCATCCTGAATTCCATGACAGCAGCCGGGCGCACCGGGGGACTGGCAGGGGAGGTGTATTACAGCCTGTCGGAGTTCCTTCCGCAGATTCTTGAACATTAATGGTGGAGGGACATAAGTCCCTGCTCTGTTATCTCGCAGCCTCCCCTGGTGCGGTTTACGCGGATCAGACCTTCTTCGGATAATTCTTTTAGCAGCCCCCGCAGGCGGCCGTCGCTTACTTCCACGCCGACCTCTGCCAGGGCATTTTTTATGGCTCCACGGCCGATGCGGGGGGAGGCGGCTATGGCAGCCAGCACCCTGAGCCGGACCGGGCTGTGGTCCTGGCCGGACTTTCGCATCTGGTTCCTGATGTAGGAGGGAAGCTGTGCCAGTATCAGGGGATGGGCCGCGTAGTGGGAGAAGAAATAGCGAGTCAGGTTGTAGAGCTCCTGGACATTGCCCGGATAATCATAGTCCATCAGGAAGTCAAAGAGACTGGAGGACAGGACGTCCTTGGCCATCAGGCTCTTGTTGTGGAACAGCTCGCGGAAGAACTGGTCCATGAGCAGAGGTATGTCCTCCCTCCGTTTCCTGAGGGGCAGGGTGTCGATGGAGGCCGCATTCAGAAGGAAGAACAATTCTTCCCGGAAGGTGCCCTGCTGTACCATCCCGTACAGGTCCTGCCCGGCTGTGGCGATGATGCGCACATCAAAGGGGGAGAAGCGGGTTCCGAAGACATTTCCGGTCCGGTTGTCCTGGAGAATGTGAATCAGGAGTCCCTGAATCTCGGGAGACAGGTATTCGGCGCTGTCAATGAGCAGGGTTCCGTGGTTGGCCTCTTTGAACAGTTCCAGCATCTGGGAGAGCGGATCCGAGACAATCAGGGCTGCTCCCGGCCGGCCGGAGGCACCGCCCGGATCGGATAAAACGTCCGGCCCGGAAGCGCTGTCCGGTCCGGGAGTACCGCCTGGCCCGTAACCGCCGGCTGGTCCGTAACCGCCGCCTGTCCCGTAACCGCCGCCGTGTCCGGATGTTCCGTTTATCCTTGCGGCCACATTAAGTCCCATGGGCATATTCAGACAGACAAAGGGGTGCTGCCTCCTGGAGGATGTCCTGTGTATGGCCCTGGCCAGGAGCTTTTTCTGGGTTCCGCTCTCGCCCTGAATCAGCACAGGGAAGTCATAGAGGGAGAGCCGGCGGGCATATTCCAGGATGTTTTTCATGGGCTCCGAGGCAGTGGTGAAATTGGTGAACATGCTGTCAGCATATCTGGAGTCTGAAAATACAGGGTCCGGAAGGGGAGGGTAATCCGCGGTCCCGTCAGCCAGCACAGGACACAGCGTGCTGTTGAGCAGGTACAGGGGCTCATGGTTGGGCAGCAGCAGTTCAAGGGAGCTGAGCAGGAGATGCTTTCCGCTGCGGTTCATTACCTTGTAATCCGCGCTGTGACAGAAATCCATACCCTTACAGGGATGGGGCAGGAACTGTGACAGATTCCGGCCCGTGGTGCCTGTCTCCGGCAGCTCCAGGTCCATGGAGAATCTGCGGTTTACCATGTTGATCTCCCCGCGGACAGACAGAAGGCACAAACCTATGGGAAGATTGCTGATAACGGTCTGGAGCAGCTGGCGGGAATAGATGTAATCCTGGTAATAAGCGCTGGTCAGCTTGGCAATCTGCATGATGCTGTTCACATAGGACTTGGTAATCTGGTTGGACAGGCTGGCGGGAAGATGGAAATACTCGCACAGCTCATTGACCGTGGAGATGTCGATGATGCGGTTGCCGATATCAATGACATTGGTAATATGGCCGGGAACCAGCTGGGGCTCGCCTACGGTGATGGCATAGTGGATGGACTCGTCAGCCTGGATGCATCCCGGATAAAAGGGCTCAAACCGGTACTGCACCACCCCTGCCTCCTTCAGCTGGTCCATGATGGTGACAATGGAGTCATAGGTGTCATTTACGATGTAGACGCGCTCGCCGGGCGGTATGCGGATGATTTGGTCCAGACAGGCATGGTTGAAGGTCCTGGTACAGATAATCTCCATGACATCCTTTGGGATGGGGATGGGAAATTCGGACTGGACCAGGGGGCTGGAAAAAAGAATGCACTGGTATCCCTTGATCTGCTCCGGCTGCTGGACCTGGTCCAGCCCAATTGCGTCAAAGGCAATATGGGCTCCCAATATCTTGTGGAGATAGCTCTGAAATTCCAGGCGTATGTTGGAATTGATGCTGACTATGAGTACATGGTATTTTGGCTGGCTTCTGTCCATGGTCCGTCCTCCTGTGCAATATTAGGTTAATTATAACAAAAAGATTAGGATATAACAACCTAATGACTTTAAATTTTAAATTGTAACGAATGCTTTACGGAAAAAAGAATAATTTATTTGACAAGGCAGCTCAGAAACGTGTAAAATTATTGTAAGCAAGGATGCTTACGAAATGAGCGTGAGAGTTGTAGGTTTCCAGGCTTTTTTGTATCATCACAAAAAGGAGGATATGCTATGAAGAAAGGCGGAAAGAAGCTGTATGCCCTGGCACTGGCTGCTGCCATGCTGGGATTGACAGCATGTGGTTCATCATCAGGCACCACTGGCGCGACCACGGCAGCTGCAGGCGGGGCGTCAGCCACGGAAGAGACGACAGCAGCGGCAGCTGTTGCGGAGGGAGAGTCTGTTTCCCAGGAAACGGATATCATTGGAGCAGTCAATGTGGACTTTACCACGCTGGATCCGTTGGATACCAGCGACACCCTCTCAGGAGGCGTTCAGCGTCTTATCATGGACGGATTGTTTGGGTTTGATGACGAAATGAAAATCATTCCCATGCTGGCAACCGAGTATACGGCCAATGACAGCGCCACGGAGTTCGCCATCAAGCTGAGAGAGGGCATCACTTTCTCTGACGGAACCCCATGGAACGCAGAGGCAGCCAAAGCCAACTTTGACCGTTGGGCGGACAAGTCCCTGAGACTTAAGAGAACCACATTGTTATGTAATATACTGGACACTACTACGGTTCAGGATGATTATACGATTGTAGTAAAGCTGTCCTCACCTTTTGGAGCGTTCATCGAGACTCTGGCCCATCCGGCCTGCGTGGTCATGAGCCCAAAGGTGATCGAGCAGGGCTCCACGGCATGTGCAGAGTCCCCCATCGGCACGGGACAGTATACATTTAAGGAATGGATTCAGGGCGACCACCTTACGGTTGAACTGAACAAGGACTGGTGGGGATATGACGCAGACATCTGCGGCGGCACTCCTCTGGCTGACAAGGATGCCGGTTTCAAGAGCATCACATTAAAGCCTGTACCTGAGTCCGCAACCAGGGTTGCCATGATTCAGTCCGGCGACGCCCAGCTTATCTGGCCTGTACCGGATGAAAACCTGGCAGGACTTAAATCCGATTCCAACGTAATCGTGGGACAGGACCAGGGTCTGGTTGTCCGCTACCTGATGATGAACAACCAGAAGAAACCATTTAATGACAAGAAGGTCCGTCAGGCCATCAACTACGCTATCAACAAGGATGCCTATGTGGCGGTTGTCAAGAACGGCAACTCCGAGCCGGGAACCTCTGTCATTGCTCCCAAGCTTCAGTACTACAAGGGAAATGATCCTTATCCATACGATATTGAGAAGGCAAAATCACTGCTTGCAGAGGCAGGCTATCCGGATGGCTTTAAGACAACCCTGATATTTGCCAACACATCTGCAAATATGAAGCAGGGCGAGTTCTTAAAGCAGCAGCTTGCCGAGGTGGGTATCGATGTTGAGCTTATCAGCCTGGAGAGCGCAATCGTGAACGAGAAGGTCCAGGATACGGACGCTCCCGGCGCAGAGGCAGAAGTTGATATGTATATCACCGGCTGGTCATCCTCTACCGGCGACGCTGACTGGGGTATCCGTCCGCTGCTGGCAAAAGAGTCTGAGCCTCCTATGAGCTACAATATCTGCTATTTTGAGAACGATGAATTAGACGGATATCTGAAGGACGGCCTGAACACGGCTGACCGTGACAAGAGAGCAGAAGCATATGCCAAGGCTCAGGACCTGATTTGGGAAGAGAGTCCCCTGGTATGTCTGGCAACTGACTTCAACTCCTGGGCAACTTCCAATAAGATGGTAAATGTAAAGATGTTCCCAGATAACTGCCTTAATATCAGAAATGGTAAGATGACGAAATAAAAGGCTTAAGGGTCTGGCGGAGGGGGATTCTCTGCCAGACCTTTTTGAGATAAAATACAGGGTGTATACCCAATAATGATATGAGAGGTGAGAGTTTATATGCTGAGATACATATGTAAAAGAGTTGTTGGAGTTATACCAACCCTGATTATCGTAGTTACGTTTGTATTCTTCTTTGTGCGCCTGATTCCCGGAGATCCGGCCAGGCAGGTGGCGGGACCCCAGGCAACCAAAGAGGATGTGGAGCTGATTAGGGAACAGCTTGGCCTTAACAAGCCCCTTCCCCAGCAGTATGTCAGCTACGTGACAGGACTTGTGAAGGGAGATCTGGGCACATCCCTGAGAACCAAGCGCCCGGTGCTCACTGAGGTTCAGGGGCGGTACATGAATACGGTGCAGCTTACCCTTTTAAGCCTGACCTGGAGCGTGATTGCGGGGGTTCTTATCGGCGTCTGGTCAGGAAGAAACAGGAGCAAGTGGCAGGACTACACAGGAATGACCGTGGCTGTCTCAGGTATATCCATGCCCTCCTTCTGGATTGGGTTCATGCTTATCATGGTCTTTGCGGTCAAGTACAGGCTGCTGCCCACCACGGGGGCCGGCTCCTTTAAGAACCTGATTCTGCCGTCCATCACGCTGGGAGTCAGCATCGCGGCTATTATCGCCCGCTTTACCCGTTCCTCGGTCATCGAGGTGATGAAGGAGGATTACGTGCGTACGGCCAGGGCCAAGGGCCTGCGGGAAAAGACGGTTATCTGGAAGCATGTGTTCCGTAACTGTATGATATCCGTTGTGACGGTTGTGGGACTGCAGTTCGGCTTTCTTCTGGGCGGTTCTGTTGTGACGGAAACTGTGTTCGCGTTTCCGGGACTTGGTTCCCTTCTGATTGAATCCGTGAACTACAGGGATTATCCTGCAATCCAGTCGCTGATTCTTATATTTTCCCTGCATTTCGTACTGATTAACCTGGTGGTGGACGTACTGTATGCAGTGCTGAATCCTGAAATTCAATTGAGCTAAAAGGGGGCGACAAAAGATGGCTAAGAATAAAGTGTTAACTGAAAAGACGGACATCAATACCCCGTTTTCAGAGTTTGTAAGAAAGTTCAAAAAACAGAAGACAGCCATGGTTGCCATGGTATTTCTGATTTTCCTTGTAGTGCTGGCGTTTATCAGCTATAAGATTACCCCTTACGGCATCAATGAATATGATTACTCCGCCATTATGCAGCCGCCCACGGCCGCCCATCTCTTTGGCACCGATGAATTCGGCAGGGATTTGTTTTCCAGGGTAATCTGCGGAACCAGGATATCCCTCAGCGTGGGTCTGTTTGCCGTGACCGTGGGAATGCTTGTGGGAACCATTATGGGACTTCTGGCCGGATATTACGGCGGTATCGTTGATTCCATCATCATGCGTATCTGCGACGTGCTGCTGGCCTTCCCGGGCCTTATCCTGGCAATTGCCATTGTGGCCATCCTGGGAAGCGGCCTTTATAACGTGGTAATCGCGGTTGCGGTGTTCAACATCCCCAAGTTTGCCCGTCTGGTGAGGGGCAATACGCTGGAGACAAAGAACAGCGTGTTTGTCCAGGCCGCCCGCAACATCGGAGCCGGCGACATGCGCATCCTGTTCAAACATATTCTGCCCAGCGCCATTCCCAATATCATTGTGCAGTACACCATGTCCATCGGAACCTCCATCATCACTACTTCCAGCCTCAGTTTCCTGGGCATGGGCGCACAGCCTCCCACGCCGGAGTGGGGACTGCTCCTGAGCAACGGACGTAACTACATGCTGACAAGCTGGCATATCACCCTGTTTCCGGGTCTTGCAATCTTCTTTACCGTGCTCTGCTTCAATCTGCTGGGCGACGGCCTGAGAGACGCGCTGGATCCAAAACTGACTGATTAGGAGTGGGACTTATGGAGAATACGAAAAACAATATTTTAGAGATTAAGAATCTGCACACCTACTTCTACACGGACAGCGGTGTGATTAAATCGGTAGACGGTGTGGATATTGAACTGAGAGAGGGAAGCACCCTCGGAATCGTGGGAGAGTCAGGCAGCGGCAAGAGCGTGACCGCCCTGTCCGTCATGGGACTTCTGATGGGAACCACGGGAAAGGTGGCCGAAGGGGAGATCCTGTTTGAGGGCCGCGATTTGACGAAGCTGGACGACGAGGAGCGCAGGAAGATGCGCGGGGAAAAGATTTCCATGATTTTCCAGGAACCCATGACCAGCCTGAACCCTGTTATGAAGATTGGGGACCAGATTACGGAATGTATCCTGATGCACAACAACATAAGCAAGCAGGAGGCCTGGGACATGGCTGTGGAGATGCTGAAGCTGACAGGCGTTCCCAGGGTGGAGCGCATGATGAAGGAATATCCCTTCCAGCTTTCCGGAGGACAGCGCCAGAGAGTCATGATAGCCATGGCGCTGGTGTGCAAGCCCAAAATCCTCATAGCGGATGAGCCCACCACAGCGCTGGACGTTACCATCCAGGCCCAGATTCTGGATTTGATGGAGAACCTGAAGCAGAAAACAGGAACCTCCATCCTGTTTATCACCCATGACCTTGGCGTGGTGGCGGAGATATGCGACGATGTGGTGGTCATGTACAGCGGCCGGGTAGTGGAGAAGGGCGATGTGAAGTCCATTTTCGCCAATCCGTCCCATCCCTATATAAGAGGCCTTCTGGCATCCATTCCCAAGCTGGGAGAGTGTGCCGAGGAGCTGGAATCCATACCGGGCAATGTCCCCAATCCGAAATACATGCCTCAGGGATGTAAATTCGCTCCCAGATGTTCCTGTGCCTTTGATAAGTGCAGGGAGGAAGAACCCGGCTTCTACGACGTGGGAGGAGGCCATATGAGCCGCTGCTGGCTCTGTGAAAAGAAAGGCGGTGACGCGTGATGGCAGATATCCTGCTGAATGTTGAAGGTATGAAAGTGTATTATCCTGTAAAGGGGGATTTTGGCAAAGGGCGTGAATTCGTCAAGGCGGTGGACGGCGTTTCCTTTGAGGTGCGAAAGGGCGAGGTGTTCGGCATCGTAGGAGAGTCCGGCTGCGGAAAGTCCACGCTGGGAAGGGGAATCTGCAAGCTGGAGACCCCCACGGCAGGAAAAATTGTCCTGTCAGGGGAAGATATCTCCTCCTATGGCAGAAAGCAGATGCGCTCCGTTCGCAAAAAGGTCCAGATGGTATTCCAGGACCCGTATGCGTCATTGAATCCCAGGATGTCTATATTTGACATCATCGCGGAGCCGTTAATCATACACGGCCTGACAAAGAGCAAGAAGGAACTGGAAGACCGCGTCATGGAGCTTCTGAGAAAGGTTGGACTGGATGATTACCACGCCAACCGGTATCCCCATGAATTTTCAGGCGGCCAGCGCCAGCGTATCGGAATCGCCAGGGCCCTGGCGGTTGAGCCGGAGCTGATTATCGCGGACGAGCCTGTATCGGCGTTGGACGTGTCCATCCAGGCCCAGGTGTTAAACCTGCTGCACCAGCTTCAGAAGGAGTTTAACCTGACCTATATATTCGTGGCCCATGACCTGAGCGTGGTGGAGCACATCAGCGACCGGGTGGGCGTCATGTATCTGGGAAATTTTGTGGAGGTGGGCGACAAGCGCAAGCTGTACAGCAACCCGCTGCATCCTTACACCCAGGCCCTGCTGTCAGCCGTACCGGTACCGGACCCAACGGCAAAAAAGGACCGCATTATCCTGGAAGGAAGCATTCCGTCGGCCTTAAATCCGCCAAGGGGCTGCAAGTTCCACACCAGGTGTCCCAAGTGCATGGACATCTGTAAGGAAAAGGCGCCGGAGCGCTACCAGGTAACGGACGACCATTATGTATACTGCCATCTCTATGATGACAAAATCAAGGAGAACAAGGGATGAAACTCTTTATCAGTGCGGATATAGAAGGGTGCGCGGGAGTGGCCCTGGCATATGAGACCCATAAGAATGAAGCTGCGTACAGGGAATTTGCGGAGCAGATGACAAAGGAAGTGGTGGCTGCCTGCGAGGCTGCCCATGAAGGGGGAGCCGACGAGATAGTGGTAAAGGACGGCCACGGGGATGCCACTAACATTGATCCTCTCTGCATGCCGGACTACGTGACCCTGATCCGGGGCAAGAGCGGTCACCCCTATAATATGATGTCCGGCCTGGACGATTCCTTTGACGGGGTCATGTACATAGGATACCATGCCCCGGCAGGAAATCCGGGCTTTGCCATCAGCCACACATCCACGGGAAACAGCCTGTACATCCGCTTAAACGGCAGCTGCATGAGCGAATTCATGCTGAACAGCTACACCGCAGCTTCCCACAAGGTTCCGGTGCTGTTCCTGTCCGGGGACAGCACCATCTGCGGCCTGGCCAGGGAAATGGTGCCGGATATCACCACGGCCGTCACAAAGACCGGCCTGGGTGCATCCACTTACTGCAAGGCGCCCGGGCAGGTGGAGGAATCCATCCGCCAGGGAGTGAAGAAGGCGCTGACAGGGAATCTTTCCCGGTGCAGGGTGGAGCTTCCGGAGACATTTACATATGAAGTGACCTACAAAGACTGGAAGAAGGCATATCAGATGTCCTTTTATCCGGGAATGAGGGCAGTGGACACATTTACCAACAGGCTGGAGACATCCAGGTGGATGGATGTGGTGACGGCCCATTGCTTTGTGGTGTATTAAAGCGCGTTTGAATAAGGAGATAACAGCAATGGATATAGAGATGTTTGGAAAGATATCGGATGCCTTTGGCCCCAGCGGGTTTGAGGAAGAGGTGGTGCGCACCGTGGCGGGGTACTGCGGTAAGTACCAGGTGGAAAATGACGCCATGAACAACCTGTATGTGCGCATGCCGGACAGCGCCGGGGACAAGCCGGTGGTGCAGCTGGACGCCCATCTGGACGAGTGCGGCTTCATGGTGCAGTGCATCCACGACAACGGCTGCCTGGGAATCCTCATGCTGGGAGGCTTTCACCTGACCAGCCTTCCGGCCCACACGGTCATCATAAAGACAAGGGCCGGCAGGAAAATCAGGGGAATCATCATGTCAAAGCCCGTGCATTTCATGAATGACAAGGAGAGGGCTTCCCTGGAGCTGTGCATTGAAAATCTGTATGTGGACATCGGCGCCACCAGCCGCAGGGAGGTGGAGGAGGACTTTGGCGTATCCATCGGAGACCCCATGGTCCCGGAGGTGTCCTTTTCCTATGATGAGGAGCACGGGCTCTGTTTCGGCAAGGCATTTGACAACAGGGCAGGCTGTGCCTGCATCGTGGATACCATGGATAAGATATATGACGGCAGGAATGAGCTGGCAGTGGATGTGGTGGGAGCGTTTGCGGCCCAGGAGGAAGTGGGCATGAGAGGCGCCACCATCACCACCCAGGTGGTGAAGCCGGATCTGGCCATCCTGTTTGAGGGGTCCCCGTCAGACGACTTCTTTTTTTCCGCCACCCAGGCCCAGGGAAGGATGAAAAACGGCGTTCAGATCCGCCGCATGGACAAGAGCTATATATCCAATCCGGTGTTCATGGAATACGCCATGGAGCTGGCCGGCAAATTCGGTATCCGGTACCAGGAGGCCATAAGGCGGGGAGGCAGCACCAATGCGGGCAGAATCAGCCTCATAGGAAAGGCGGTTCCTGTCCTTGTGCTGGGAGTGCCTTCCAGATATGTACATTCCCATTATAATTTCTGCGCAAAGGAGGACCTGGAGGCGGCCACGGAGCTGGCGGCCCAGGTCATCAGGGGGCTGGATCCGGAACGCATACGCCACATCCTGCGCCAGGATATACTGTAGGGAGGTGGAGAAGATGGAGCGTCCGATTATCGGTATTATGGGAAATACATACATGACCCAGCCAGGCATGTTTGACAGCATGGAAAGGGCCTATCAGAACAGCTACTATGTGGATGCGGTTATGAAGAACGGGGGAATCCCTGTGATTTTACCGGCGTCTGCCGTTATGGAGCAGACAGAGGAAATTATGGGTATCTGTGACGGAGTCCTGTTTCCGGGAGGGGAGGACATGACGCCTTCCTACTATGGGGAGGACCCCCATCCGGCCATCCAGGTATTTAAGCCGGATATTGACGAAGCCCTGATGAGGGCGGGCCGCTACGCCCTGGAGCATGGGAAGCCCATGTTGGGCATCTGTAAGGGAAACCAGCTGCTTAACGTACTCATGGGAGGTTCCCTGTATCAGGACCTTTCCCTGAAGGGGCCGGACTGCATCAGGCATCTGCAGTTTGGCAGGCGGGATTACCTTACCCACCAGATACGGGTGGAAGAGGGGACCCGGCTGTCAAGACTTCTGGGTAGCGGCGTCTGCATGACCAATTCCATGCACCATCAGTCAGTGAAGGAGCTGGGAAGGGGGCTCAGGGCCTCGGCATATGCAAATGACGGGGTTATTGAGGCCATTGAGGACCGGGATGGCCTGATAGTAGGCGTACAGTGGCATCCCGAAAGCCTTCTTGAGTCAGCCCCCGCCATGAATCATCTGTTCTCGGATCTGTGCGGCAGGGCCATGGAGAGAAAAGCAGGGAGTTTATAATTTCTATAGAAAACCATCACAGAATGCTCACAATTTATCTGTATGCTGGATAGAAATGGAAGCTGCCATTTTCGGCAGCCTGCCTGAGATAGAATGCGGGGGTCCGTGTGATGACAAATGAGCAGTATTATGAATTGATAAAGCCCTACGAGGATGCCAGCCGGGTACTTAGTACCCGGCTGGAAATCCTCAACCACAGTCTTTACGGGGACAGGTCTGTTGCCGGCCCCATACACAATATCCAGGGCCGGATAAAAGAAAAGAAGAGCATGGAATCAAAGCTGGCTCGTCTGGGATTTACGGCGGGAGTGGCCAATGCCAGGAACCATCTCCAGGACATAGCGGGACTGAGGATTATCTGTTATTTTGTGGAGGACATTTACAATCTGGCGGGCGCGCTTAAAAAACAGTCGGACCTGGTGATAATCAAGGAAAAGGACTACATCCGAAATGCCAAGCCCAACAGATACAGGAGCTATCACATTGTGCTGGGAATACCGGTGTATTTTCTGGACGCCATGGAATATTTTCCGGTGGAGGTACAGCTTCGGACCATGGCCATGGATTTCTGGGCCAGCATGGAACACCGGGTATGCTATAAGAAACAGCCCAGGAACCGGGAACGGCTGGAACAGGATTTCTGCCGCTATGCCAGGATACTGGAGGAGATTGAAGGGGAATTTGAGACGCATAATGAGAGGAGAGGGACAGATGGAGGTTAGGAAGGGTGCGGTTAAAACGGCGGAGCAGCGGCCGGAGATGAATCCGGCCAAGGAGACACGGACGGATGTCAAGCAGACAGATGTAAGGCGGGCAGATGTAAGGCGGGCAGAGGGGAAACGGGTTGAGGGGAAGACCATATTCGCCATGTCGTCCGCAGCCGTTCCGGTATGCAGGGTATGCAGCCATGAGACAGTCACATTTGTCACAAAGAATTGCTTCAACAACCAGTTCACCGAGGAGGGGGACGTCCTGGACAGCCTGAACTGGAACTGCATCAACCCGGCCACCGGGCCTGTCTATGTGGAAGGGGCCATGCCCGGGGATGTGCTGAAGGTCAGGATTGAGGATATACGGGTGGCATCCTGGGGAACCATGGCTGCCATACCTGACAACGGGGTCCTGGGGGACTGCGTATCCAGGGGAACGGTGAAGCGGATTCCGGTCAGGGGCGGTGTGGCCTGGTTTAACCGGGACATAGGAATACCATGCGCTCCCATGATTGGGGTAATCGGCGTGGCCCCTGAAACAGGGGAAATCCCCTGCGGGGAGCCGGGCAGCCACGGGGGGAACATGGACAACACCAAAATCAAGGCTGGCGCCACCCTGTATCTGCCGGTGTTCCATGAGGGAGCTCTTCTGGCTATGGGAGACGTCCACGCCTGCATGGGCGATGGGGAAATTATGGTAACCGGGCTGGAGATTCCGGCAGAGGTGACCGTGACCCTGGAGGTTTTAAAGGGCGTTTCCATCCATAACCCTATGCTGGAGGACAGTGTGGCCTGCTATACCATCGCGTCCCATGAGAACGTGGAGACTGCCATATATACGGCGGTTAAGGCCATGACAGAAATCCTCGTGAGAGAGCTGGATATGAGTCTGGAAGAGGCCGGGATGCTTCTTTCCGCCATGGGCAATCTCCAGTTCTGCCAGGTGGTGGACCCAAAACGCACAGTCCGCATGGAGATGAAAAAGACAGTGCTTAAGAAGTTATTTTAATATTGGCCCACATACCGGCCTTTTATATTGTTTTTTTATAACAGTCTTTTATAATAGTCTCTGATTAGAGCTGCCAAGAGGTCCGGGCGTTTTATGCCCGGGCTTTTTTGCAGCGCTGAATTCCTGACTTCTGCTCCGCCGGGTGTATGAAGAACGTGCAATTGCAGATACTACCTGATGTATTTATGGAAAAAGTATAGCAATTCAGTTATATATGGAAGGATGGAGCGGGATGCTGAAAATATGGATATGCGGGGCCGGAGGACGGGTTGGCAGAAAAATGACAGATATTCTGGCGTCCAGGCCGGTGGAGCTGCTTTTGACGGATGTGGATTCGGTGGATATCACGGATTCAGAGACTGTGATGGAATACGCCCATATCAACAGACCCCATTATATTGTGAACTGCGCCGGCCTGACCGATGTGTCTGCCTGTGAGGACCGGCCGGAGGAGGCATACCGGGTAAATGCACTGGGGGCCAGGAATCTGAGTGTTGCCGCCAGAATGGGGAAGTCCAGGCTGGTCCAGATGTCCACAGACGATGTGTTTGACGGGGAAAGCCAGGTGCCTTATACGGAATTTGACCCTGTCTCGCCGCGGACCGTGTACGGCAAGTCCAAGATGGCAGGTGAAAATTTTGTAAGGGAGTTCTGCAACCGCCATATCATTGTGCGCAGTTCCTGGATATTCGGGGATGGAAGCCCATACCTGGGGCGTATTCTGGAGATGGCCGGCCAGGGCAAGACCATCAGGGCTGCCTCGGACCAGATGGCATCCCCCACGGGGGCTGACGGACTGGCCGCCAAGGTCATAGAGCTGATGGAGCACGGCGAGGACGGATTGTACCATGTGACGGGCCAGGGCTTCTGCAGCCGGTATGAGCTGGCAAAGGAGGCTGTCCGGCTGGCGGGTTATCAGGTCCCGGTGGAACCAGTGAAGGCCTCTGAGGACACCTTAAGCTCCATGAGGCCTTCCTACAGCGTGCTGGACAATATGATGCTGCGCATATCCGGCATGCATCTCCTGCCCCATTGGAAGGAGATGCTGGAGGCGTATATGGAGGAATGGCGAACCGGAAGCCGGAGACGGGCTGAGGGAAAGGATGGTATCGGCTATGGAAAATAGGAAAAGGCCGGGACTTACCACCGCTATCTTCATTGGGCTTGCGCTGGGAGCTGCCGCGGGCATCCTTCTTCATTACGCTGTTCCGGAAGGGAGGGTCCGGGACGCACTGCTCATAGACGGAATATTTTATCTGATAGGAAACGGATTCCTGCGTCTGATGCAGATGCTGGTGGTGCCATTGGTATTCTGCTCCCTGGTGTGCGGCAGCATGTCCATGGGGGATACGAAGAAACTGGGAAAAATAGGAGTAAAGACACTGGGATTTTATCTTGCAACCACTGCGCTGGCCATCACCGCGGCCATACTGACTGCCCAAGTGATTAATCCGGGAGCCGGGTTAGATCTTACTGTTCTGGAAACAGCCCAGGTCAATATCGGAGAAAAGGAAGGGCTGGCGGACACGCTTTTGGCTATCATTCCGGTCAATCCGGTGAGGGCGCTGGCAGACGGGGATATGCTGTCCATCATCCTTTTTGCGCTGATTGTGGGAATTATTCTGGCCGGTCTGGGGGAAGGGGTCCAGACGGTGGGGAATTTATTCAGCCAGTTTAATGATGTGATGATGCAGATGACAGTCATGGTCATGAAGCTGGCTCCCTACGGCGTGTTCTGCCTGACTGCCAGGACGTTTTCCGGCATTGGTTTTGACGCGTTTCTGCCCCTGCTTAAATACATGGCAGGGGTCATGATTGCACTGGCTATACAGGGGCTGGTGGTCTACATGGCGATCCTTAAGGGGTTTACAGGGCTGAGTCCTGTAAAATTTCTCAGGAAATTCCTTCCGGTAATGGGCTTTGCGTTTTCCACCGCGACGTCCAACGCAACCATTCCCATGTCCATCGATACCCTGCACAGGAAGATGGGGGTGCCGCGGCATATTTCTTCCTTTACCATACCCCTGGGGGCCACGATCAACATGGACAGCACAGCCATCATGCAGGGGGTGGCTGTGGTGTTCGCGTCCCAGGCATTTGGAATCCACCTGTCCGTGGCAGATTATCTGACCGTGATACTGACCGCCACCCTGGCTTCCGTGGGAACGGCCGGTGTTCCGGGGGTGGGACTGATTACCCTTTCCATGGTATTTGCATCAGTGGGCCTGCCGGTGGAGGCCATAGCCCTGATTATGGGAATTGACCGCATATTGGATATGAGCAGGACGGCTGTCAACATTACCGGGGATGCAGTGTGCACCACTGTGGTGGCATTCCAGGACGGCGGCGTGGACAGGGCTGTATTTGAAAATATGGAAGCGGGGCGGGAGGGATAATTGGCAGCGGATAATAAACAGTGGGTAACGGGCAGCGGATAACACTGAGAAACTTCTTGACGTACTTCTCTCTGGATTTTATACTTGTACTATATTTAGTGATTGGTGTGAGTGCGCAGGAGGGGAATATGAATATATTCGGATTTGAGATCAAGAGCAAGGAGGAGCGGGAGCAGGAGGAGAGGGAATATCTGCACCGCATTTTTCCGGGGGGCACGGCCCAGAAGGCGGCTGTGGAGCAGCAGCTCAGGGAAAAGCTTCCCAAGGAAGATAAAAAGGCGGTTATGCTTTACTATATCCTGGTGAAGGATGCCATGACGGCTGGTAATGGTATGAGCTTTGAGGAAGCCGTGGGGAAGGTGTCTAAAAAACAGCGGATTCTTAAGCTGACACCGGTGATGCTGGAGAAGGTGAGAGAGGTGATGGAGGACAACCAGTAATGGCTGCCCTCTTTTTGGTTCACTGAAAACAAAAACCCCGCAAGGCTTACACCTGCGAGGTTTTCTTCATGCGCCAGAGAAGATTCGAACTCCCGACACTACGGTCCGTAGCCGTATGCTCTATCCAGCTGAGCTACTGACGCATGCTGCTGTTTGATTTCTATCTCTAACAGCGTAAAAATTATTATAGCCTGTCTGGGGAGAAATGTCAATGGGTTTTTGAAAAAAATTTTAAAATGCCAACATCAATGCCAACATCACCGCCATCACCGCAAACTGCCACAATGATGCAACCTTCTTGAAAGATGTCGTATTTTGTGGTATTATGTTACGAGCAGAGGTAAGAAAGAGCGGGGAAGTTTGATTCTTATCTCTTATTTTGTATTGAGCGGGGATAAAAATATGAAGCAGAAATTGTCGAAGCAGAATCTTCTGCTTGTGGGATTTACGTTGTTTTCTATGTTTTTTGGCGCGGGGAATTTGATTTTCCCGCCTTTTCTTGGTGCCCAGGCAGGAGTGATGACCTGGAAGGCCATGTCGGGTTTTCTGCTCAGCGCGGTGGGGCTTCCTGTCCTGGGAGTGGCTGCGGTTGCCCTTTCGGGCGGCATTGGCAAGCTGGCGGGCAGGGTGCACCCCGGCTTTGCATTCCTGTTTACCCTTCTTATCTATCTCTCCATAGGACCGTGCCTGGCCATTCCCAGAACCTCCAGCACTTCCTTTGAGATGACGGTGTTCCCGGTTCTTGAGCAGATGGGCGTTGCTCTGAACAGCACGGTAAGCGGGACCGGCTTTACGGTCCAGACCATGGCACAGTTCGGATATTCCGTGGTGTTCTTTGCGGCTGCCATGGCAGTAGCATTCAGGCCGGATAAGCTGACGGACAGGCTGGGGAAGATATTGTGCCCCACATTGCTGGTGCTTATCAGTGTTATCTTTATCGGATGCCTGGTGTGGCCCATGGGGCATTACGGCGCCCCCGAGGCCATCTATAAGTCCGGCCCCGCTGTGGCGGGTTTCCTGGAGGGATACCAGACCATGGATACCATTGCGGCCCTGAATTTTGGAATTATTATTGCCATCAATATACAGGCCAAGGGAGTGGACCAGGAGGGTGCCATTGTCAGGGAAACTATTAAGGCGGGGATCATAGCAGGTATTCTGCTGGCCCTTATTTATGCGGCTCTGGCCCACATCGGTGCGCCGGCGGGAGCCGTGGCCGGCAGCATGGATAATGGGGCAAGGATACTTACCTATGTTGCGGGAAACCTTTTTGGAAACGCCGGCATGATGATACTGGGACTTATTTTTCTCATCGCCTGTTTTAATACATGCGTGGGGCTTCTCAGCTGCTGCAGCCAGTATTTCAATTCTATCATACCTGTAATCGGCTACAGAGTATGGGTGTTTTTATTTGCCCTGATTAGCCTGATTATATCCAGTGCAGGCCTTAATAAGATACTGGCTGTGTCAGTGCCGGTTCTGAACGCCATTTACCCAATCGCCATTGTGCTGATTGTGCTGGCGTTTTTAGGGCCGCTTACAAGAAGGTGGCCGGCCATGTATCCGGCGGCCATTCTGTTTACGGGCGCAGTCAGTGTGGTATATGCCCTGGAGCAGAGTAAATTCGTGATTCCCTTCCTTACCCAGGCAACTACGTTCCTGCCCGGATACGGAGCGGGATTGGGGTGGATTGTGCCGGCATTTGCGGGGATGGCGGCCGGTATCATTTACTCCTCGGTCATGGGAGACCAGGAAGAATAGACAAGGACAGGATGAGACAATGACAGAAGCAAGATGGATGCTGTATGCCAAGAAGGCAGACTTTAATAAAATTGCAGAAAAATACCATATCAGTCCGGTAACGGCCAGAATCATACGAAACCGCGGTCTGGAGGATATGGAGGATATCGGACGGTATCTCCACGGCTCCGTGGAGCAGCTTCACGATCCGCACCTGCTGCCGGACATGGACCGGGCGGTGGAGATACTCGGACAGAAGGCGGCTGCAGGCAGGCGTATACGGATTGTGGGAGACTACGATATAGACGGTGTATGCTCCACATACCTTCTCTACCGCGCATTAAAGAGGATTGGGGCTGAGGTGGATTATGAGATTCCGGACCGCATTAAGGACGGATACGGCATCAATGAATTGATTATAGAAGCAGCGGCAGAGGACGGAATCGACACCATTCTTACCTGTGATAACGGCATTGCCGCCATCAGCCAGATTGCCAGGGCCAAGGAGCTGGGGATGACCGTGATCGTGACGGATCATCACGATATACTCACCGAGGACGGTGAGACGCCGGAGGGCAGGGAGATACTGCCGCCCGCGGATGCCGTGGTCAATCCCAAGCGCAGGGACAGCCTCTATCCCTTTCCCGATATATGCGGCGGCATGGTGGCCTATAAGCTGGTGCAGGTGCTTTATGAGGTCCATAATATACCCAGGGAGGAATGGCTCAGTCTGCTGGAAATCGCAGCCATTGCAACGGTGGGGGATGTGATGAAGCTTCAGGGCGAGAACCGCATCATTGTAAAGGAGGGGCTCTCCAGGCTGGGACATACGTCCAATCTGGGACTTCAGAAGCTGATTGAGAAAAATAATCTCCAGGCAGGGAACATCACGGCCTATCACATCGGCTTTGTCATCGGACCGTGCCTGAATGCCAGCGGACGGCTTCAGACGGCCAAGATAGCCCTTGGACTCCTTCTGTGTGAGGATGAGCCGGCGGCGGACCGGATGGCAGAGGAATTAAAGGCTCTCAACGACCAGCGCAAGGATATGACCCAGGAGGGAATTGAACAGGCGGCAGCCATGGTGGATGAGCTGTACCGGGAGGATAAGGTGCTGGTGGTATTCCTACCGGACTGCCACGAATCATTGGCTGGCATTGTGGCAGGGCGTCTCAGGGAGCGGTACAACAAGCCCTCCTATGTGCTTACGCGGGCCGAGGGCTGCGTCAAGGGCTCGGGACGTTCCATAGAGGCATATCATATGTTCCAGTCCCTGGTGGAGGTGCAGGACCTGCTGTTAAAGTTTGGGGGCCATCCCATGGCGGCCGGGTTTTCACTGGAGGAAAAGGATGTGGACGAATTCCGGCGCCGTCTCAACGAAAACGCCTGTGAGCGGCTGACCGAAGAGGATTTTATACCCAAGGTGTGGATCGATGTGGCCATGCCCTTTGAATACATAACAGAACCGTTCATAGAGGAACTGGAGCTGCTGGAACCGTATGGACAGGGAAATGAGAAACCCCAGTTTGCCCAGAAGGGAATGTTTATACGCAGTGCTAGGGTCATGGGACGGAACCGGAATGTGGTGCGGGTAAGCCTTGTGAATGAACAGGGAACAGCCATGGACGGCGTGATTTTTACGGATGGGGATTTGTTCATGGAGGAAAAGGGGGACCGCCGCGTCATGGATATTATCTACTATCCGGGGATCAATGAGTATAACGGAAACAGGAATTTGCAGATTGTGGTGAAGAATTGGAAGTTCCATTCGTAAGTTTTAGGAAGTTTCATAATATCAGGATAAAAAAGGGGTGCTGCCGCAGCGGACAGCACCCTTTTTGGCATGAAAGAAGATTAGTTCTGAGCTGCCTCAGTTGTTTCCTCTGCAACCTCAGCATTAGCCTCGCTGGCAGCTTCTTCCTTGGAAGCCTCAGTCTCATCAGCCTCGGTGGACTCTTCTGCGTCAGCAGCCTCGGTAGACTCCTCAGCGTCAGCAGCCTCAGTGGACTCCTCAGCGTCAGCAGCCTCGGTGGACTCCTCAGCGTCAGCAGCCTCAGCAGTGGTCTCCTCAACAGCCTCAGTAGCCTCTACTGTGGTCTCAACAGCAGTGGTGGTCTCAGCCTTGTTGTCGCTGCCGCCGCAAGCGGTCAGGCTTCCTGCGATCATAGCTGCTGCCATAATAGCGGTCATGGATTTTGCGATTGTCTTCTTCATAATAGTTTTCCTCCTCTGAAAGCCTCCCAGTGAGACTTTCCAAACACAAATTTTTATGGAACGAGTTTGATAATATCCTATAATTGTGTCCGAATTGTGTCTAAAGTTTAAAGAAAGTGCTACAATTATTATGGAATTCTTAAGAAAAACAGTGATAAAAAATTAACAGACAAAGAGAAAGGGGCTCTGCCATATGTCTTGCAATTTGTTGTTATATAGGCTATAATCAGCAGAAAAAGGCTGTCATTGCGAAAGGAAGAGGTAAGATAATGGTTAATGAAGTAATGGATTTTATTACCGGATATGACAAGGAAGTGGGCGAGGCCATTCAGGCCGAATGCGCGCGCCAGAGACGCAACCTGGAACTTATCGCATCAGAGAATATCGTGTCAGAGCCTGTCATGATGGCTATGGGGACGGTTCTTACCAATAAGTACGCGGAAGGATATTCGGGAAAACGTTATTACGGCGGATGCCAGTGCGTGGACGTGGTGGAAACCCTTGCCATTGAACGTGCTAAGAAGCTGTTCGGCTGTGATTACGCCAATGTACAGCCTCATTCAGGCGCCCAGGCCAATATGGCGGTGTTTGTTGCCATGCTGAAAGCAGGAGACACGGTCATGGGAATGAACCTGGACCACGGCGGCCATCTCACCCACGGAAGCCCTGTGAATTTTTCCGGCCTTTACTTTCATATCGTACCTTATGGAGTAAATGACAAGGGGTTCATCGACTACGATGAGCTGGAGCGGATTGCGAAGGAAGCTAGGCCAAAGCTTATCATAGCAGGTGCCAGCGCCTATGCCCGGACCATTGATTTCAAGCGGTTTCGTGAAATCGCTGACGAAGTTGGCGCTTATCTCATGGTTGATATGGCCCATATCGCGGGCCTGGTGGCTGCGGGCGAACATCCCAGCCCCATTCCTTATGCGGACGTGGTGACCACCACCACCCACAAGACATTGAGGGGCCCAAGGGGCGGCATGATTCTGGCAAACAAGGAGGCGGCTGAGAGATTTAATTTCAACAAGGCCATTTTCCCGGGAACCCAGGGCGGTCCGCTGGAGCATGTGATTGCGGGAAAAGCTGTGTGCTTTGGAGAGGCATTAAAGCCTGAATTCAAGTCATACCAGCGCCAGGTGACGGCCAATGCAAAGGCTCTTGCCCAGGCTCTTAAAAAACAGGGCTTCAAGCTCCTTACGGACGGAACGGACAACCATCTGATGCTGGTTGATCTGCGCGGCATGGAAGTGTCGGGCAAGGAGCTGCAGAACCGCTGCGATGAGGTGTACATCACCCTGAACAAGAATACGGTTCCAAACGATCCCAGAAGCCCGTTTGTCACTTCAGGCGTGCGCATCGGGACACCGGCCATTACCACCAGGGGCCTTAAGGAAGAGGACATGCCGAAGATTGCCGAGTGCATTTGGCTGGCTGCCACGGATTTTGAGAATAAAGCGGATTATATCAGGGGAGAAGTGACAAAGCTCTGTGACAAATACCCCATTTATCAGTAGATCCGGGGAACGTGATAAAAGAAACATGAGGGAACAGCAATGAATATGGGGAGCTGCGGCCATGGGGGTGTCCCCTGTGCCGCAGCCCCCTTTTGGCATACAGAGGGCCGCAAAACAGGCAGGATGGTATAAAGGCAGGTGGAATGGATGGAACAGACAGGGCAGGCGCTGAGGCTTTCACGGCAGGGAGCCCAGGCCATTGTGGAGGAAGTGGGGGCCATTGTGGGCCAGCATATTAATATGATGGATCCGGAAGGTTATGTCATAGCCAGTACGGATCCGGAGCGAATCGGCACGCTTCATGAGGGGGCCAGGAAAGTCGTCAGGGAGCATCTGGATGAGCTGTATGTGAGGGACGAGGAGGCTACCTTCACCTCCCGTCCGGGGCTTAACCTGCCTGTGTACCAGGCCGGAAGCATTGCCGGCGTTATCGGCATCACAGGCCGGTATGAGGAAGTGGCCGGCTATGGCCAAATTGTGAAGAAGATGGTGGAAATACTGATTCGGGAAAACGTCTGGCAGGATGAACGCCGTATGGGGCAGCGGGTGCTGAACCGTTTTCTGGAGGACAGGGTCCTTGGAAGCGGACTCCTCCAGCCCAGGGTACTGGAGGA
>JAJQEA010000383.1 GCA_021201905.1 Clostridia bacterium | reverse complement strand
AAGCCGGCTAGACCTCCAGCCATTCCACTCCTATAACATTCCTACTATAGATATTACTGATTTTCATAAGGTACTCTTCTCCTTTCATCGTTAAGCACTGCAAATGAGTATGTCAGATTCCCGCGCCTGGAGAACTTCGTACATACTGGACAAAAGGAGGTGCTGATATGGATGAATCAACCAATCTAAACAAAACTAAGGCTGAACCGGAAAGTGACGCCATTGTAGATACACCCGATGAGGCAGCAACGGAGCCTAAAGCTATTAATAATACATCCGGACAGGATACGGCCGATGGAACCGCTGTAGATACGCCTGAGTCTAATGCTGATGAAAGGGCTGAACAGACCACAGCTGATGATAACCACAATGCAGACCTATCAGAGGAAGACAAGGAACTTTTCACAGAGTTCGGGGAAGTCATCAGCGAGGCCATTGTGGACGCCCTGAAGGAAGTTTATGGCGAGGAAGCAGCTGACAGTCTCTGCACTGATATTGCCCAGGAAGCACGGGATTCTGAACAGCCCATCCAGGAAATCATCAGCGAGAAGGTCGCCGAACTTGCCGGCATAGATTTGGAGGCGCGGGTAGACACCCCCTCAATGGATATAGAGCCCCCTGCCGAACCGGAGATAAGCCGCTATGAGTCCCTGAAGGAACGCTATGATTCGGATAAGGACAAATACCTGTTCCGCAATACCTTCGTGGTCCTGGATCGCCTGGAGCTGAACATCGAGGCCTATAAGACCGGCGAGGATGGCGACAAAGGGCGGCCTGTCTCCGGCGGCGATATCGCCATGAACATCATAGAGCTGACGTGGAGCAATGTGTGGGAATCCATGGTGGAGATTGCAGTCCGCACCTATTTCGACGAACATTTCCCGGCAAAGGTGGATACCGGGACCACCGTGGAGGAAAAACCGGATATAGAAGCTGAACCGCCCCGACCTGGTAAGGGACACAAGCGGCACTGTCCGGGATGACGGCCTTGTCTATGGGCGCAACGTGGACTTGAAAGAGCTCGGGATTGACAGCAAAAACCCCCTGGCCAGGCACTACATGGGCGTGGACATGACCAAGGCCCCGGACCCGAAGATGTCCGATATCAGCATGGATGTCTGGAAGACCGGCCGTGGCGTCACGGATACCGTGACCATCAACGGCGAGGCAAGCACCCTGTGCATCCCGGATATCCAGCTGGTGGAATTCAACGATGACCACTACCTCGTGGACCCTTTTGGCAAGGTGGTGGCCAGCGACGTTGACCCCACGGAAAAAGAACCCACAAGCTATTTCCGGAGCCTTGACATCTCCAGCTTCCGGTATAACGCGCCCATGGTCGAGGCCGCTGCCCAGGGCAAAGGCATTACTGTAGAGGAATACAAGGAACTGGTTTTGGATAAGGTCAAGGCGGATTTCACGGAACGCACCCTGGCAGGTTTTGACGCACATGCAGACTACCTCAAGGAACAGATACCGGACATCCGGGGGACCATTGAGGCTTATACTGAAAGAATCGAAGCCCTTTCAGCCAAGGAAGAGGAACTGAAGGCCGGCATTGAGCGCATTGACAGCCTCCCGTCCGAATCCATAACCCCCAAGGATGTCAACACCCGGGAATCGTATGAAAAGAACCTGGGGGACATTGTGGAGGCAAAGGAAAAGCTTGCCTCTGCCGTTGAGAAGATGGAAACCCGGGCTGAAAAGTTGGAGGCCACCATTGAGGGCTACGCACAGGCAAAGGCCGTCTGTTCCTCAGGGGCCACGGATGTGGATTCCTCCCTGGCCGTCGTGCTCCGGGCAGACATGGATGCCGGAGGCCGCACCGGTAACGAGGACTACGGCCTTAGCGTAGAGGATATTGAAAAAATCAGCAGCGCCCTCTCCTCTCTGGAAGCCGGGGTTCCGGATGATGTAGATGCTAAACCAGAGGGCTTGGAGGCCAATCAAGACAGCCAAGAGGATAACGTGGATGCCCAAGAGGATGAGCCTCTGGATTTGGATACCGGCACAGCTGATATGGAAACTTCCAGGGAGCAGGATGCCCAAACTGCCCCTGGCTATGCAGACACACAGGTAATTGCTGATACTGAAAAAACTGATGCGCAGGTGATACCTGATATTGAGGATGCAGATATTGACGTAGAGCTTCCTCCGTCCCCCTTTGATGAGGAATTCATTGAAGAAGCACAGGGCTATCCCTCCGACATGGAGCTTTACCGGGATGAAATCCTGGGGCCGGATGAGGATTATATCGTCGCCGACATGGACGCCTATAAGCCGCTCCCCTACGACAGTCCCGCGCCGATGACGGAGGATGACTGGAAGTCCGCACAGCTGGAACACTTCCGGGAATCCATCTATGGCCTACAGGCAGAAGGCTATTACCAGAAAATCAACATCACCAATGATATCCAGGACCTTGGATATCAGGAATTCGACCTGCAACCGGACTGGCTCTATGAAAACCTTGGGGACGACGTGGCGGATGTCCTGGCCGATTACAATGGGATGAAGGCAACCATTGAATCCATTGACCAGCGCATGGACGCCACTGACGCCTACATAGAGCTCCTGGATAACCCTGACATCAGCGATGATGATAAGCTGGCAGCCTTTGACCGCATGGCCGGGAAAATGGGATTCACAGAGGAAATGCTGGAAACCGTGTACATCAGCCGACCGGAAGGAACCCCGGATGTGGATATTCAGACGGATGATAATGCGGATACTCACGAACCTGACGCCATAGCTGCAGACAACATACCAGATATGGCAGGAACGGTACCGGATTCACCCCCTGATGAAGATGACGCCGTCATTGTGGCCTCTGAGGAGGAAGCCCTGGGCTATGAGGAAATCCGGGAGGCCCTGGACCGGTTCATTGACCAGGGGCCTGACGGCACGTTCTCCCTGAAGGAGGATTTCCTGGACAAATATGCAGGGGAAATCCCGGAACAGGACTTCTACTCCGCCTTTGCCGATAAGGTCAAGGAGATTGAGGATGAGGCAAAGGACGAGGATAAAGAGGTAGATGCCAATGTGATTGAGCGCCTGGCCGATGCCTTCTCTGACATTGAGGACGCCGCCATCAGCAGCATAACCTACCAGGTGGAACATCTGGTGGACCTGGTGGAAGCCATCTGCGAGGGCGACTGGGATTCCGTGGGGAACATGCTCATGGACAGCTACTTTGACAAAATCGAAGCCCAGCTCTCCCCTATTAAACATGTGGCAGATTACCTGAATGACAGGTTCGACCCTGAATGGCAGGCGGATTCTGAGGCCATCAAGGAGTCCATCTGCGAACGCCTGGAGGGGATATCCAATGATTCCTTTATAGACCGTGTCTGCGACATCGCGGAAACCCTGAGCGACATCTTCCATGGGTTTGATGTCACCCTTGCCCAAATCGGCAAATCCTATGCCGGCCAGGATGTGTACCGCTTTGAGGCGGAACCCCAGGACATTGAGATTCCCGAAGCAGACAATGCGGTTGACCGGCATATCAGCGACATGGCGCCGGATATCCCAGCCAGCCTGGATATGGAAACGGATGATTTTGATATGGACATGGAGCTTTCCTCCCAGGTTGAAAGCCTGAGGGATTTCTTTGCTGACGTGGAGGGCATCACAGCCGGGGCAGAATCCGCCACCACGGCCGAGGAGCTGGAAGCTGCCATTGCCGCCGTATAGGAAGGAGGACAACATGGTCACAGGATATACCGTCGCACTCTTCACCCTGCTCCTGCTGGGCTGCCTCATCGGGATTTCCGCTGGTTTCCACATGGCGTACACGGCTGCCGATACGGATGGCCCGGCGGACCGGAAGCCTCCTGGGGTCATCAAACGCCGTTCGCGTAAAGGGCCCAAAGCTAAGCGCCCCAGGAAAACCGGCAGGAAACTGCACAGCAAAATCCACAAACAAGAAGGAGAATCCTTTTCCGAGTTCCGCTGCCATGAGACCTCCCAGGACCATACGGATACGGTTTCAAAAGCCATGGGCAGCCAGGACGACTCCTACAGCTACATAGCCAACCATACACAAACATAAAGCAACAGGCTGCTCTCCTATCGACCAGGGGCAGCCTTTGTGTTTTCCTTAATACCACAACTTTAAAACGGCGGCCTCCTCATAAGAGACCGCCGCCTGTAAGCTCTGACGATTTACTGGGGTATCATGAGCACGTCGCCGGGATGGATGACCGAATGGATGGTCTTTCCATTGACCGCCGCCAGCATATACATGTCCACATTGTGTTTTTTGGCGATGAGCCAGAAGCTGTCGCCCGCCTGTACCATATAAGTTCCGGTACGGGTCTTCTTTTTCGGATAATCCAGCGTTACGCCGAAGGCATTGAAGCTGTAATCTTCGCCGCCCACCTGTCTGGTTGTATTTTTGACCGGACTTCCGTTTTCATAGTACATCCACTGTCCGTCATCATTCTGTCTCCAACCCTGTGCAGTGGAAACATCCATCGTCACCTCCATGAAACGGTGGAGCGCTGCCGCCGCCTGGGCTCTGGTGGCTGTTCCCTGCGGGTCAAACCGGTTGCCATCCCTGTCTGCCAGGACGCCCGCCATCTGCATGGTCTTTACCGCTTCCCTTGCCCCTTCGGAAATGTCTGCGCCATCGGCAAAGGTGTTTTCCGTATATACCTTTGACAGAGATATGCCGGCTGCCCTTGCGTAGTTTGCCATCATCACTGCCATCTGCTCCCGGGGGACAGCATCATCGGGGGCAAATGTGGTTGCAGAAGTACCGCCCACAATGCCTTTTTCCACCGCCCATTCCACATAACCCATATAGTAAGCGTCCGCACTTACATCCGTGAAACTGCTTGTGGCATAGCCGCTTACATCCGCTCCCGCCAGTCTGCCGAGGGCGGCCGCGAACATTCCCCTGGTCACGGCCCCGTCGGGGTCAAAGGCTGTGACGCTGGCTCCATTCATCAGCCCCCTGTCCACCACAAACTGCATATCGTCCTTTGCCCAGTGTCCCTGGGTATCGGTGAATGCTGCCGGGGCCTTATAACCAATGCCGTAGATGGAGAAGTGGGAGGTGTTAAAGCGCAGCAGCCTGTTCTCCGCATCATAAACCGAGCTGTCCATCCACTGCACATTGCCGTTGCCGTCCACATAAACGGCGTACACACCGCCTGCCACTTCACCTGCCCCCAGCGTATAAGGGATGGCAACGCTGACACTGCCCGCGCCAAAGTGTGTGACCTCCTTGCCGCTGCCGTAGTTCACCTTGAGGTCAAAGACAGGGCGGGAACCAATGACTGCTTTGGCATTGCCGGTGAGCCTGTTGTTGTCCTGTCTGGTGGAGGTAATGTTCACGTCCGCATTGGCCTGACGGTTGATTTCCTGTACCGCAGACAAATCCAGACCGATTTTAATTTCAGGATGATTCACCACAATCATCGTATTTGCAATCTCTTTGCTGATGATGGTCTCCTGCGTTACCTTTGGCAGATTGACGGTAACGCTTCCCGCCGTATTGCTGCCTGTGTTCACATTTAATACAAGGGTGAGGCCCTTAACCGGGTTACCGGATTTCCGGGCTTCCTCCTCCGCCTTTTTGATGGCGTCCTCCACATGTTGTTCCGGAAGGGTAACGGTCACGTTGCCGGATGCATCCACCGTGCCCTCCATATTGATTTCGCTTTCAGTAAGTGTGCCTGGTTCGGTTGTGGCTGATGGGGTTTTGGTCCCGCTGTCGTTCGATGAAACTCCACCAGAAGACCCTCCGCCTGATGAACCTCCGTCTGACGTACCTCCTCCTGAACCAGTATCCGTACCTGTCTTAATTGCTGCTTTAAAGGTCGTGACCGCATTGTTCAGTGCATCCGCTGCCGCCGCAACCTCCCCGGCCGTTGCAAGGGAATTGTCCATGACTGTCTTTGCCGCCGCAATGGCATCTGTAAGCGCCTTCATTTGCGCCGTGGTAACAAACTTAGTGCCGCTCGCCACAGCGGAGGCCGGATTATCGCTGACGGTAATGCCGTTCTTTGCGCTGTTTGCCGCCGCAATGGCCTCGGCCAGGGCAGTCTTGTCCACGCCAGTCTGCCCGACTTTGATTGAAGTACCGTCCAGATACGCTTCTTTGCCCGCTGCGCCACTGCCCACCAGTTTGAGTTTAGCAAGGTCACTCGAAACTGCTTCTGTGGCAATCGTTCCTCCGGCATAACCTGCTGGAAGGCTGACTAAAATGCTTCCGTCTGCGCCAGTGAGGTCATCCCCGATGACAAAGCTGGTTACACCGTTGGTGATATTGCCTGTTCCGCCGTCAATGACGATGCCGCCAGTATTGTTGTTACCGATTTTCGTACTGGCGCCAATAGTGACTGTCTTTGCACCGCTTACGGAAGCATTCCGGCTGCCGCCGCAGACACTCATACCCACCATGCCTCCAGTTATGGTAATAGTCGTTGTACCATCCACGGAAGCAGAAAAACCGCCGCCGTAGACATAACCGGTTACCGTTCCACCAGATATAGCGATATTCGTATTGCCCTTTATGCTGCCATTACTGCTATCTCCGCCGCCGAAGACCTGTTCTGTCCTGCCACCGGTAATGGTGATATTCGTATCGCCCTCGAATTGGCTCCTGCTGCCACCAAAGATACTCTGTACAGTGCCACCCTCCATGGTGATATTACCGCCAGCGCCGTAGATGTTATTAATGGAGGGGTAGCCACTTGCACTAGGGGCATCAGCACCGACTTGCAGATATTCGTCATCCTCAATCTGGCCGTCACCATTCTTGTCATAAAGGATATTGGTATTACTATTTGGATTACCATCTGTAAGCCCTGCGACAATTCTAATATCCACACCATTGGCGTAAATATCGTTACCCGATACCGTGGGGACAGGTTTGGTTATGACAGGAGGCTCAGGATGGACCTTGCCCACGGTTGCAGTCTCCGCCTTCTTGTAGTATTTGCCCACATTACTTCCAGTTACTGTTGTGCTGCTGGTGTTAAAATACACAGAATAGTTTTCTTGTCCTGCCGTACTGTCTGCCGTGGCCGTATTTTCTACTTTGGCCGTGCCCTGTACATCCAGCACAACCAACTCACCTGTACCAGGTACTTCGTTCAGGAAAATGGTACCGCTGTCTGCCTTCGTATTGACGCTGGTCACTGTTGCATTTCCGCTGATGGTAATTTTGCCGGCTGCGTTATTACTGATAGCGCATCCATTTGTCGCAGACACCGTACCGCCAGACAGGTTTATTTCGCTATTGCCAACATTACGGATGGCATTGCCATTGTCTGCCGTGTTCTCCACCGTACCATCAGTTATATTAAGTGTGCTACCATTGAAGCCGCTCTCCATCCTGATTGCGCCTGCGTCAGCAATGGTGCAAGCGCTTGTCACCTTTGCCTGACCCATTATGGTGATGGTGGAATCACCGTTATTGCTGATTGCCGCATTTTTAGTAGCCGACACGGTACCGCCCGTCACCTCGATGTCAGCACCGTCACTGCTGTATAATGCTATGGAACCATTATTAGTTACCGACACCGTACCTCCTGACACAACGATTTTGCCCTTGCTGCTTAGTACTGCATTGCAATCGGTACCGGTTGCGGAAACCGTACCTCCTTCCACGGTGACGGTTCCGGTAGATTGATGATGGATAGCTTTTGTGTAATTGCCTGTTTCTAACAGCTTTCCATTGCCGTTTCCGTCAGTACCGCCACTATCCGTTACGGTCAAGCTGGCAGTTCCCGTAAGCTCAATTGCGCTCCCAACATTCGTTCCACCATGTGTAACGGTCTGTCCGTTCAAGTCCAGAGTGATGGTCTTGTCAATCGTAACACCAGGGGTGGACGCTTTGGTCGGAAGGGTGATGTCCTTAAGAATTTTAATCACGTCGCCGCTCACTGCAGCCTCAATGGCGGCATTCAGTGTCTCATACCCTCCTAATTCTTGACCATTTCGTATCAGCATCACGGAGCTGTCTTGTTTTTGTCTCACCTTGATGCTATTGCCCGTGCTGTCAAAATATACCTCCTTGCCCTCTGCGCCACCGCCGATGAGTGCAATTTTTTTAAGGTTGGCCTGCCCGCTTTGGGCAATGGTGCCCTCGGTGTAGCCTTCTGGAATGTTGACAAAAATACTTCCGTCTGCGCCAGTGAGTTCACCCTTGATGGTGAAGCTGTCCACACCGTTACTGATATCATCCATGCCTCCGTTGATGCGAATGCCGTTGTTGGGGTTGTTGCTATTGCCGATTTTCGCTCCGCCACTGATGGTGACTGAGGAACCGGTCCCTACGGTGTCTGTGCCATTTATCATCCCGTCGCCGTAAACACTGGATTGTGCTGTGCCGCCGCTAATAGTGACGGTTGCTGCCCCATTGACATTACCACCTATGCCTCCTCCGACAATTGCGCCTACCTCACCATTGCTGATAGCGACAGCTGCTGTTCCGTTGACTGTACCATTGTTGCCGCCGCCCAAAACACGGGAAGTTACTGTGCCGCCCTCAATGAGAACCGAAGTATTGCCTGTAACATTACTCTCAGTTCCACCCCCATAGACATCACCCAACTCACCGCCGCTGATGGTGACCGAGGTGTTGTCCGTAACATCGCTATTGGCGTCGCTGCCGCCGCCATAGACATAGGTTGCCTCGCCACCCTCTATACTAATGGAAGCATTTTTTACGGTACCGCCGCTGCCTCCGCCAATGATAGTGGTAACCTTACCTCCTGTCATGGTGATTGTCGTGTCACTGTCCAGGTTGGTATTATAACTGCCTCCGTAGATGGTGTAACTGGACAGGTCATAACCTGTGGCTTCTGGCGTTCCCAGGCTCGTAATCTCCAGATACTCGTTATCCTCAATCTGGTCGTCACCATTCTTGTCATAAAGGATGTTCGTGCTATCCGTTGTATTTCCCGCCACGATTTTGATTTCCACACCATTCGTGTAAATGTCATAGCCGGATACCGTGGGGACAGGTTTGGTTGCGACAGAGGGCTCAGGATGGACCTTGCCCACGGTTGCAGTCTCCGCTGCAGTGTAGTATGTTGACAGATTTTTTGAAGTCACCCATGTGTCTTCGAAATAGACCGCATACTGCGCTGGGTCTGCCGTGTTCTTTACTATGGAACTGCCTTGTATATCCAGCAAAACCTTAGCCTCGCCAGCACCAACCTTTTTCATAAAAATGGTGCCGACACCTGCGCCATCTGTGTTATCTGTCTTGCTATTTGCGCTGGTCACCATTGCATTCCCACTGATGACAATTTTTCCTTCGTAATTATTATAAATAGCACATCCATCTGTCGCAGAAACTGTACCACCCGACAGATTTACACTCCCACTAGAATAATTGTACACTGTAATGCTGGAGCCACTAGCTGAAACTATACCGTCTGATATATTTACCGTGGCATTGTTATTATAGATGGCATTGCCACTATCCGCCGTATTCTCCACCGTTCCGCCTAGCACATTCAATACACTGTCCTTGTGAAACACTTCAATTGTATTGTTTCCAGCACTTGTCACCACTGCTCCATCTTTAATAGAAATTGTTATTGGGTTTAAATAATTTTTGATTGCTCTTCCGTTTGCAGCCGACACCATGCCTCCTGACACCTCAATCGAACCACCTCCACTACTGTATAATGCTAATCCGCCTGCACCGGTTGCCGACACTGTCCCTTCACGTACCTCAATTGAGCCACTGCCACCGTTGTCTAATGCCTTCCCGCCTGCACCGGTTGCCAACACTGTCCCTCCAGTTACCACAATTGAGGTACTGCCACCATCGCATTCTATTGTCGTCCCATCATCACCGGTTGCCAACACCATACCTCCCGACACAGTGACAGTACCGGTACTTGTGTTGCCACTGTATATAGCACTACACAAATAAAGGCCGGTGCCAGTTTCCTCCAACTTGCCGTCACCATTAGTACCGCTGTCTATCACCGTCAAGTCTGCATTTCCCGTAAGCTTGATTGCGCCATACGTTCCCTTGTGTGTGATGGTGTTGTCGTTCAAATCCAGGGTGAGGGATTTGTCCGCAATAGTAACACCGTCTCCCCCAAGGTTAATATCAGCAAGAATTTTCAGCGTATCACCGCCACTCGCTGCAGTAATGGCAGCAGCAAGGCTGGAATATGTGCCTTGCGAAACTTCTTCACGCAAAATCTCCACAACACTATCTGTCAGCAAATTGGGAACGGCCTCCCCTATAGCCTCCCGAAGTGCTACCGCTGCCGCTAATAACGCTTCATGTTCAGCAGTAAATTTCGCAAAGTCCTCATCAGAAAGAGCGTACAGGGCGTCAATCGCTTCGTCAATCTGCGCCCTCAATATGTCTCTTTCCTCTTCCGTGGTATCTTCCGTAATGCTGTCTGCACTTGGAAGGGCCTTAAAGAGCGCCACTACCTGCTTATAGGCCGTCATATCCGGCGCAATGTAAAGAGGGCAGTCAGGGTTAGTATGTACCCCGTCTCCCGTCACAACAGGGTCACAGATGCAGCTTGTTTCCTCATGCTCTCTGCCCTCACACACAACGGATAAATCTGCGCCCTCAGCGCTGCAAACCTCACAATCAAGGTTTATGATACCCTCTGTACAGAGGGTATCACAGGTACATGTACCTGTGAAATTTTCTTCTTTTTCCGGCGGAGTTTCTGTCGGCTGTTCTGTTTGATCTTCCGTCCTATTTTCTTATACATATTAAAATGGAAAATAGGTTAAATAATAAGTATAATATTA
>JAJQEA010000226.1 GCA_021201905.1 Clostridia bacterium | reverse complement strand
TCCCCATCCCGCCCCAGTTCAAGGCTTATTCCCCCACCTTATATTACAAAGGCTGTCATGGTACAATAGGCAGATATTCACCGGGCCGGGACATACAGATGCGGCTTTATGTACAGATACGTGTACAGTTTTGTCCACATGGTTCCGGTCAAATTAAGGAAACCGCAAAACTAACAATCCTCAGGGGCTCTTGCTATAATCAAGTTATCAAAAGGCGCCTGGGAGGTATGGAGAGGATAAGACGTGAATTCAAGACAGATTGCATTTCTGAGACTTTTACTGGAACACGAAGAGTATCTGCCCGTGAGCTTCTATGCAGGGGAAATGGATGTATCGGACAAGACGCTGCGCAGAATGATTCCCGGAGTCAATGAGATTCTGACATCCTATAACGGAGCCGTTGAGAGCCGGCCCGGAACCGGAATCAAGCTTGAAATCAATGAGGAGGAGAGGGGAAGGCTGATGAATTCAGCCTATATGATGGAGCTTATGGATTCCGGCGCGTTATCCAGGTCCTGGAACCAATTGTCCAGAAGAATGGATATCGCCCTGAACCTTCTGCTCTATTCGGATGAGGCCACCTCGCTGTCAGGACTTGCCTACAAATACTATGTGAGCAAGAGCAGCATAGCCGGGGACCTGAAAGCCCTGGTGCCTTTTGCAGGAAAGCATGAATTGAGAATCACACAGGGTCATGGGGGAACATCGGTGGAGGGAACGGAGAGCTGCCTCCGGAAGGCCCTGGCGGAGCTGCTGCTGTATATCCTGGACAATAATATAAATGCCAATGCCGGAGGAGGTCCGGCCGCGGCAGGTATGTTTGAGTCGGATACGCTGATGACGATTCTGGACATCTTTACGGAGGAGGACCTGAATTTTGTGGAAGGACTCATAAAACACATTGAGACGTCCACCGGATACAGGTTTGATGAGCTGGAGTACATGGAATTTTCCGTAAATCTGCTGGTGATGATTTACAGGGTGAGAAACGGATTTCTCATGGAGCCGGTCTTAAAAAGCAATTACCGGAAACAGGACAGGGATCCCCTGGACGCCATGGCGTTTGAACTGGCCTCCCGACTGAGCGGCGCTTACCGGTACACGCTGTCGGTGTCTGAGACCTCACACATCTATAATATTCTGGCCGCCACCCATTTGGGAAATTATCTGATTCAGAAGGAGCTGCCGGAGGAAGAATCCAGAAAAACAGCCGTGGCCTTTGGTGAAGATTTTATCGACGCGTTTTCCGTGATTACAGGAATCAATCTCAGAACAAAATCCACCTTTTATGTGAATGTGGTATCCCATATCACGCTGATGCTGAACCGGGCAGCGTCCAGTACCCCGGCCAGGAATCCTATCATAGATATATTGCTGGATAATTATAAGGGTACCATCAATGTATGCCAGATTATATGCAGGATACTGACGGAGAAGTTCAGGCTGCCGGAGATAAGCTTTGATGAGATTTGTTATCTGATGCTGTACATACAGGGCGAGCTGCTGGCTGACGAGGAGAAAATGAATGTGATTCTGGTTTCCAACATGTCCAACAGCATAACCAATATACTGAAGCATAAGTTGTCCCAGAATTATCCGCAGTGGTCCGTGCTGAGCTGTGATTACAACCGGTTTCTTAACGTGTCCCAGAAAGAGTATGACTTGATTTTGTCCACGGTGCCCCTGGGGAGCGGGGAACATGTGATACCTTATGTTCTGGTTTCGCCGCTGCTGGATGAGAAGGACTGCACAGCTGTCAACCATCTGCTGAAGTCATGCCGTCACAGGGAGGATTTGTATTTGCGGGAGCTGATCCGAACCAGAAATGACCTGTACGATATCGGATGCGCCATAGAGGTGAGGAACCGGAAGCCCACAGAGATTCCGGTAACAGGGCTGTTAAAGGTCACTGCGTTAAAGGAGGTGGAGTTTGTCTATATCCATAATGAGGCGGGCATTAACCGTTGCGAGTTTGTGACGGATTTATGCAGGAGGAGGCTGGATAAGGTAATTATGGATATGTCCAATTGGGATTTTATGCTTTTTGCGTCGAAAATGGTCTATCTCATGGATAATTGTCCGGATTGGGCCATGACGGAATTCATACAGAATATTATTACGGAGGGGAGATAATATGTACAAAATCATTGTTTTCACACACGGTTCACTGGCCGAAAGCCTGGTAAGGACATCGCGGCTCATCCTGGGCAGCCAGCCTGATATAGAAACCTACTGTGTGGAGCCTGGATGCAATCTGGAGGAGATAAGAAACGGAGTGGAGCAATCCATCCGGCGTTCCAATGATTCGGGCCAGGAAGTCCTGGTACTTACAGACCTGATGTACGGAACGCCGTTTAACACCATGATTCAGCTGGAGGAGGAGTGTTCCTTTACCCATATCACGGGCACCAACCTCTCTCTGCTGATAGAAGCCATCAACCGCCGTCTGATGGATGAAAGCAGCGGAAATTTCGGAGGGCTGGTGGACATTGCCAGGGAAGGGATTGTAGACAGCCATGTTCTGCTGCAGATGAGCTGACACGCGCGGGCTGCTATAGATAGGAAAGGAGCAAAAACATATGAAAAACATTGTTTTGACCAGGATTGACGACAGGCTGATTCACGGACAGGTGGTGACTGCCTGGATTAAACAGTATCCAATCAATAAGATACTGATCATTGATGACGAGCTCTCCCAGAACCGGCTGATGGAGCGCATCTACAAGGCCGCGGCTCCCATGGGGGTGGAGGTGCTGATACAGTCGGTTTCCGAAGCGCGGGAATTCCTGAAGGGGGAGCCGGTAAGGGGAGAGAACTTTCTGATTCTTGTAAAGGTTCCGGAAATCATAGAGTCGCTTCTCAAAGAGGGGATTGAAATAAAGAAAGTGATTCTGGGCGGCATGGGGGGCTAAGAATGGCCGGAAAACCTTTAACAGGAATGTGTCGGCCAGCGGGGAGGAGGTTGAATGCTTTAAGCGGATTGTGGAAGGGGGGAGTCGAAATCTTTTATCAACTGGTTCCAAATGATAAGGCCGTTAACATCAGGAGCCTGTTTTAGTGAAGCAGGCCAGAATTTGATTTGGAGGAGGTAGCATATGAGTATCTTAACAGCCACATTATTGTCATTGTTATACTTTTGGGGAAATAGTGCATTTGTTCTGGGCGTAAACTGGTGGACCGTCATGAGGCCTCTGGTTTCCGGCTTCCTGGCAGGCGTTATTCTGGGAGATCCTGTAAAGGGCGCCATGGTGGGAGCCCAGATTAACATTCTGTACCTGGGATTCATCGGGGCAGGCGGAGCCCTTCCCAGTGACATCTGCCTGGCCGGCGTGGTGGGCACCACCATTGCCATCACAGGCAATCTTCCTGTAGAGACAGCCATGGCCCTGGCGGTTCCTGTGGGACTGCTGGGAACCATCATATGGGTGGTGAAGATGACGGTCAATACGGCCTGGGTCCGGATTGCGGAAAAAATGTCGGCAAAGGGGGACACCAGATACTACTGGATACCCAACATCGTACTGCCCCAGCTGCTGCTGTTTCTGATGTCCTTTATACCGTGTTTCCTGATGGTATATTTTGGCACAGATTATCTCAAGTCCGCCATCCAGTTTTTGGGAGAAAATATAGTGGGCGTCCTTACCACCATCGGCGGCATGCTTCCCGCAGTCGGTATTGCCCTGACACTGAAATCCATCTTTAAGGGCGAGTCCGTGGTGTTCTTTTTCTTCGGGTTCCTTTTGGTCCAGTATTTTGGGCTGGATATGATATCCCTGGGATTTTCAGCCGTTGTATTTACACTGATTTATATGCAGTTAAAGGGACATAAGCTGGGCGCCATGGGCGGCAGCCTGTTTGAGACAGAGGGAAATAATGAGAATAAGTATGTGCTTTTAGACAAAAAGACAATCCGGAAATCCTGGCTCCGGTGGATTATGTTCAACCAGGCCAACTACAACTATGAGAGGATGCAGGGAACCGGTTTCTGTCATGCCATGGTGCCTGTAATCAATAAACTGTATCCGGATAACGCGGGAAAACGCGCTGAACTGATGCAGAACCATATGCAGTTCTTTAACACGGAGCCCCAGTGGGGGGGCCTGTATCATTGGCCTGACGGCTGCTTTGGAGGAGAAGAGGGCACAGGGGTCCCAGGAGATAACCAGGAATACCATCACATCCATTAAATCCGGGCTTATGGGGCCTCTGGCAGGCATTGGGGATACCATTGACGGAGGCGTGGTGACGCCGCTGCTCCTTACACTGTTCATCGGCATCACCAATACGGGCAACATCATGGGTGTCATTGGTTGTATTATAGTGGAAGCCCTGTTTATGTGGACCATATACTGGCAGTCCTACAAACTGGGGTATGAAAAGGGCAGCGATGCCATTGTGACCATCATGGAAAGCGGACTGATCAACCAGCTGATACTGGGAGCGTCCATCATGGGATGCCTGGTGCTTGGAGGGCTGGTGGGCAATTACGTGACGCTGGGATTAAAACTTATGGTTCCTGTGGGCGGAGGCGTCATGTTCAATATCCAGGAACAGCTATTTGATGTGATTCTTCCGGGAGCGCTTCCGCTGCTTCTGACCCTTGGCACATATAAGCTGGTAAAGAAGGGATGGTCGTCTGTCAATATCATCATCCTGGTTGCGGTAGTCGGCCTGGCAGGCAGACTTCTGGGAATCTTTGCATAATCGTTAGGAGGAAATATGACACAGGAATACAAATCTTTTTCGCCGGAAGAATTCCGGCTCCACAATGAAAAGCTTCAGGCTGAGATGGAAAACCAGGACATAGACATGCTGCTGCTCTCCACTCCTGAAAATATCTATTATTCCACCGGTTACCGCTCCTGGTACACCTCCAGCCTTTTCAGGCCGGTCTATGTGCTGGTACCCAGGGAGGGGGACCCGGCTATTATCCTGAGAATACTGGAAAAGACCACGGTGCAGTATACGAGCTGGACCAGCCATATCTACTGCTGGGGAACAGCCAGCAGAAACCTGGGGCCCCTGGAGGGTGAGGAGCCGGTCAGCATCATTGACAGAATCATAAAGGAAATCCAGCCGGACACAAGGACCATTGGCCTGGAGGCAGGAGACGGCATGCAGTACTTCTGGTCCATGGAGCTGTTAAAGAAAATCATGGATTCCCAGCCGGGCATTCGTTTCACAGATGGCTCCCTGGCAATACAGAGAGCCAGAATGGTAAAGACGCCATGGGAGATTGAACGCATCCGGCATGTGTGCCGGATAACGGAGAAAGCCATATTGGATACAGGAAAAACCATTGTGGCGGGAGAGACAACGGAGAAGGATATATCCAAGGGCATTGCCATGAGGATGGCACAGGGCGGAGTGGATAAGATATCATATCTGACCGTTACCAGCGGTATTGACAAGTACTGCACGTTCAATACATATGCCACGGACCGTGTGGTCCAGAAGGGAGAGTATGTCCTGGTGGATATCAGCGGCCACATTGACGGGTATGCGTCCGACCTTACCAGGGTATTCTATCTGGGAACCGTGCCGCAGGAGGAGCGTGAAATGGCTGAAACAGCCAGCGGCTGCGTGGTGGCTGCCAAGGAGGCCATGAAGCCGGGAGCTTCCATAGCTGATATCAACCGTATCTGCGAGGGGTACATCCGGGATTCTCGGTTCGGGAAATTTCTGCTTCACTCCAGCGGACACTGCATCGGCCTCAACGTGGTGGAATATCCCACCATACATGACGATGCCAGTGAAAAACTGAAACCAGGCATGGTGTTTGCTGTGGAAAACGGGGTCTATCCATATGACCTGGAAAAGGGAGTGGAATCCATCTATCTGTCCTTTCAGATGGAGGACGAGGTGCTGGTGACGGAAAACGGCGCGGAATGGATAACCGGTCCGGGAGAGCCTGTGATTGAAGTGGGAGGTGACAAGTAGATAAATGAACATCATGGCTATGCCATGATGTTCAATCCTATAAGGATGAAATGCCGATTTCCTCGCACAAGGGCTTTCAGCCCCTAGAAATCGGCATTTCTACACTACGGCGGAAGTGAATTCCGCCTGCGTGATTCCAATTCGAGGGATCTGCCCTCGAGCACCTGATACATAAAGTTTAGTGTGTTTACAGTCTGAAGGGAGCCGCCTGACGGCTCCCTTTGTCTTGCCCTGGTTCAGAAATATACGGCGTACGGCAGACCAACCCTGCATCGCCTTTACGCCGCCTTTGCATCTGCTTTGCACTGCCTTTTGCGGCTGTCTACCGGTTCAGATACCGCCACAGGGTAGTGCGGCTGATTCCCAGCTTCTTGGCCGCGGATGTCTGGTTTCCGCCGCAGGTTTTCAGCACATAGCGCACAATATCCCGGTTCATCCCGTCCAGGGACTGGCTGGTATCCAGGTGGAATAAAACAGGATAAGGCTCCGGCGGCGTATTGCTCTGCGTATCAGCAGCCGTGTCTTTGCCGGAGTGTACCGGGGGTGTGCGTGCCGGAAGGGGGAATCCGGAAAACAGGACATCCTCCCTCCGGATTACCTCCTGTATGGTCTGGGCGCAGATGTAGGGCCCCTCTGTCCGTATGACGGCTTCTTTCAGAATCCGCTTGAACTGGGTTCTGTTGTAGGGATAGTCGTATTGCTCTAAAAGCGCGGCGGCCTCGTCGTCAACCCCCACAACCTGACGGCCCAGCTCCTGGTCCAGGGTATTGATATAGAGACTGGCGGATGAGATGATGTCCTGCTTTTGTTCCCGCAGCGGCTTGATGGGAACCAGGATGCATCCCAGGGCATTGGTGTATTCAAACACCACATGGGGAGTGGCGCTTCCCGCGGGCTGGGTGCAGGAGAATATCAGGTGATTGCGCACATGCATGTTTGTGTCCAGTATGATGGAGAGCAGCTGCTTCTGCTTTGTTTTCTGCAATGAGTCCAGATTGGAAATATAGATGGTATTTCCATTGTCCGTAAAGGGTGAGTTGTAATGCTTTGTGATGAAGTCCCAGCTTTTATCACTGATAAGGGAACAGTTGATGACGTAGAGGGGATTGTCGCACAGAGGGCTTTTGGCGTAATAGATATGGGCCACCCGGTCCTTTCCTGTGCCGATTTCCCCGGTTATCATAAGGCTTAAGGGGGAAGGGGCGGCATATTCGGTGTTGGTGAGAATTTCCCGCGCCAGCTCCGTATTGCTGTAAAAGCTGTCCATAAAGCTGTCCTCCGCCGACTGTTTGTCCATGATGGTCACCCCGTATTTGGAGTAGGCCAGGGGGATTTCTGAGCGCATGATGTGGAATATGATGTAAGGGCTCAGAGTCTCATCCACCAGATGGGAGGTGATGGAGTACATCTGGTTGTTGACTGTTATAAAGAAGGAGCGCTTCCGGCCGGTGCAGCACTGCTCCAGTTCATTCTGGAGCTTTGCCTGTATGGGGACGGCTATTTCGTCCTCCAGTGTGGTGTAGAGGCACTCGCCTGTCCGGGACAGCACAAGGAAACGGTTGGCGCTGCTGTCCAAAAGCTGGTGCATAAGGGACAGGGAGTGGTATAGATCCCTGTGGGTCTGCCACGTATAGACTGCCTGGTCAACGGCGGCTTTCAGGCTTTCCATACTGGAGGTGAGAAGGATAGGGGTTATGCCAATCAGCTTTGCATAGTTGTAGGGCACCGTATCACATATGACGGTCTTGTAGCCCTGCTCCTTTAATTTGTCCAGCAGGGAGCTGGCCTCGGAGGTGGTGTTGATGGAAAATATATCCGTGGGTATCTTAAGTACATTGCATATGCTTTTTGCAATGGTGGTCAGGGAACGGAATCCCAGGACCGCGAATTTTGTCTTTGTATTCTCCGCTGTTTTCAGGCAGAGGAGCACGTCGTAATAATCAATTCCAATATCAATCACAGGAATGGGCACACCCTTCGCAATGCGGCTGGCTGTGTTGGCCCTTGAGATGATGATGTCATAGTTTCTGTAATGTTCCTTTGCCAGGGAAAGTCCTGTCTCCACATTGCCAAGCATGGCTGTCAGCTGGATATCGTCCCTCTGGCTTCCGTACCGTTTCATTAATGTTACCAATCCCTTATAGGGAGCAATTCCAAGTATCCTGACTTTTTCGCCCATTCTGCCTCCTCTGGAATATGAAACTTCCGAATGTTACAAATTTAAACATATTATACAACATTTTCCTTGAATTGAAAAGTCTCTATATATTACAATAAACCATGGAGCCAATGGAAGAAACTGGTATGTTTCAAAAATGAACAAAAGGAAAGTTGGGAGTCAATGGAAGAGAGATATCTGATTATCGCGGATGATTTTACAGGGGCAAATGATACGGGAGTGCAGCTAAAGAGGAGAGGATATCCGACGGAGGTTCTGTTTGCCGGAAAGACGGTGGATTCACAAAAGTCGATTGTGATTGATACGGAGAGCAGGAACGCTTTGCCAGGCCATGCCTATGAAATCGTGCGTCATTCATTGGAACAGGTAGATTTCGGACAGTTTTGCTACATAATAAAGAAAGTGGACTCCACCATGAGGGGAAATATTTCCCAGGAAATAAAGGCGGTGGATGACGCCTTCCACCCGGATCTGGTGGTGTTTGCCCCGGCTCTTCCCGCGCTGGGAAGGACTACCATGGACGGGGTGCAGTGTTTGAACGGCGTGGAAATCTGTAAAACAGAGTTATCCAAGGACCCCAAGAACCCGGTGATGGAAGATAATCTGGTAAAGCTGCTGGAGCAGGTTTATGAGGAACCGGTACAGTTAAAATACCTGCCGGACGTGAGAAGCCAGTCCTTTTCCTTTGACAGGGGCAGGCTCTTTGTCTGTGACGCCGAGTCGGATGACGACTTGAAACGGATCATTGCGGCGGCCAGACAGGACGGACGGAGGACCCTTTATGTGGGGACTGCGGGAATGGCCGACAATCTGATGGAACTGGAGAAGCCCACCCTTCCGTCCTTTGGCGTGGTGGCCAGCATCAGTTCGGTGGCCAATGAACAGATGCGTTACTGTGAAAGGGCCGGATACGCCATGGTCAAGGTGCCTGTGGCCCAGATTATGACGGGAACAGCCCGGCCTGAGGATTACCGGGACATGGCTGTGGAATATCTGAAGAGAGGAAAAGATACCATCCTTCTTACGGATACGGCTTATGACAGGGAATTGATTGAGCTGTCCCAGGAAGTGGGAGAGAAAAGCGGCATGGACCTGACCGAGGTGGGAGACTATGTCCGCTCACTCATAGGCAGGATGGCAAAAGAGGTGCTGGACTCGGTGGCGGTGTCGGGGGGTGTATCTCACCGGAGGTGATACGGCCCTGGGAATGCTTATGAACATCGGGGCCGACGGTTCGGAGATACTGGCTGAAATCCTGGTGGGAGTCCCGCTGGTGAGGGTTAAAGGCGGAGCCTACGACGGACTTAAACTGGTAACAAAGGCAGGGGCTTTCGGCACAGAGGATGCGGCGGCCTTTGCCATGAGAAAAATAAAAGAAAGAGGAGGAATATAGCCCATGAGAGAATTTTTACTGCCCTATGGAAAGGAAACACTGAAAGCGGAAATTGAGGAGGATCACCTGGCTGGTGTGCTTGTATCGGAACTTCATGATTACAAGGCCCCCATGGAGGGAAGCCATCTGGTGCAGGAGGCGCTGGAGCATCCCATCGGGACTCCCAGGCTATGCGACATGGCCATTGGCAAGAAGAAGGTTGTGGTCATTTCTTCCGACCACACAAGGCCTGTGCCCAGCCACATTATCATGCCTCTTATCCTGAAGGAAATCCGCCGTGGGAATCCGGATGCCGAGATTACCATTCTCATATCCACAGGACTTCACAGGGAGACTACCAGGGAGGAGCTGGAGTCAAAGTTCGACCCTGAGATTACGGAAAATGAGACCATCATAGTCCATGACTGTGATGATACGGATCATATGGTCTATCTGGGCAAGCTGCCTTCAGGCGGAAACATGTATATCAACAAACTGGCAGTGGAGGCGGACCTGCTGGTTGCGGAAGGATTTATTGAGCCCCATTTCTTTGCCGGATTTTCAGGCGGCAGAAAAAGCGTGCTTCCGGGCGTGGCCAGCCGTGAGACGGTTATGTACAACCATAACTCGGCCTTTATCGACGATCCCCACTCCAGGACCGGAATTATCGAGGGCAACCCCATTCACAACGACATGCTGTACGCCGCCAGGGTGGCGGGGCTGGACTTTATCGTCAATGTGGTGATTGATTCCGCCCATGACCCCATTTTTGCAGTGGCAGGGGACTGCGACCTGGCCCACCGTGTGGGCAGGGAATTCCTGGCTTCCAAGTGCCAGGTGGATGCCGTGCCGGCGGATATCGTAATATCCACAAACGGGGGCTATCCTCTGGACCAGAATATTTACCAGTCCGTTAAGGGAATGACGGCGGCAGAGGTGACGGTGAAGGAGGGCGGCGTCATCATCATGCTCTCCAAGGCGGCCGACGGCCACGGCGGAAAGTATTTCCATGAGACCTTCCGGGATGAAAAGGACTTAAACCGCATGATGAAGACCTTTATGGACAGAAAACCCGAGGAAACCATCATAGACCAGTGGCAGTCGCAGATTTTTGCCAGGGTTATGTTAAAGGCCAGGATTGTGTTTGTGTCCTCCTGCGACGATAAACTGGTGGAGGAGCTTCATATGATACCGGCCCACTCCATGGAGGAGGCCCTGGAAAAGGCTAAGGCAATGGTAAATAAGGAGGATTACAAGGTAACAGTGATTCCGGACGGCGTGTCTGTCATCGTAAGAGGATAAGAGGGGGGG
>JAJQEA010000235.1 GCA_021201905.1 Clostridia bacterium | reverse complement strand
GAGGTGGATGGCGCGGTGGCAGAAGCGCTGCTATTTACAAAGCTTCAGGGAAATATCGGAAAGCTGGAGAATCTGATACAGGTCAGCTGTGCCAACGCATTTTACCGGCAGCAGCACGGGGATCTGCTTCACATTACCATGGGCGAGCTTCCTGAGCTGGCAGGGGACGGCCAGAGCAGCCGTGACAGGACCGGACGGTCCTTTGGGCTGCCGTCCATTCTGGTGGATGGGGACGGACTGCCCTTTGAACAGACAGAGCTGGCCGGCGAGGGTGCCAAGCGGGAGGCGGATGCCCTGTGGGAGGATATTTCCGGGATTCCCTTTGAGCGTGTGGAGACTTCGGTGGACAGTGTATACCTGAATTTTAAACGTATGGTGAAAAAGCTCAGGGCCCGGGAGTACTCAGACTGCCAGGGTGATCCGGACTGGAAGCTGTTCAGCCCGGTATGCCGTGATATTCTCTGCTCCTACGGAGTGGGGGAGGTAAAAAGGGGTTCTGGATGAACTGGGATTTCTCTACGGCATATTCAAAGACAGCTGCCCGGAGGAAGAAACACGCAGAAAGCTGGACGCATATTTTGAGCAGGCCATGCCCAAGGCATACTATGTGGCCGGGCGGATTTGCCGGAATCTGGATGAGATGGACCAGGAAGCGGGATCAGCCATCAACTTCCTGTTTGCCCTGTTCCTCCATGAATATATGGTGGAAACCATGGAGTTTCACGGTTTAATTGTCGCCCACGGGGACTCCACGGCCAGCAGTATCCAGAAGGTTGCCAACCGCACCTGCCGTACCTTTGTGTTTGAGGCCATTGACATGCCCATGGATACGGCGGTGGAGGATACCATAACAAAGGTGAGGCAGTATCTGGAGCGGGTCAATGCCAGGAAGGGCATGATTCTTCTGGTGGACACCGGCTCCCTGAGCCAGCTGTATTCCTCCATCAAAAACGACCTGGCGGGAGACCTGCTGATTATCAACAATGTGACCACGGCTATTGCCCTGGATGTGGGCATCAAGATGCTGGGACGCTGTTCCTTTTTAGATATCGTGAGAGCCGCCAGGGAGACATATTCCTTTGAGATCCAGTATTTCGAGGGGGTGTCCAGAGGCCGGAATATCATTGTATCCTGTATGTCGGGCGTGGGGATCGCGGAAAAGCTCCAGGAGGCCATGTGCAAGGTACTTGACCCCTCCGACATTGATATTGTGACCATGGATTACCAGGAACTGCGCAGGCTTTTGGATGAGAACCAAAAGGAATATTTTAAGCAGACACTGCTCATCCTCACCACCTCGGCCCTGCCGGAACATGTAAGGGTACCCTGGCTGAATATCTATGACATTCTGGACGGCAAGGGTGAGGATCTGCTGTGGAGCTCGTTTAAGGGACTGCTGTCCAGGGAAAAATTTGAGGAACTGAAACGTGAATACATCCGCTTCTTTTCCATAGAAGGAATTGTCAGCCGCCTCAGGTTCCTGAATCCCACTGTGGTTATCAATGAAGTGGAGCTGGTACTCATGAAATATGAGCAGTATTATCACCTGGAAATGACGGGACACATCAGGCTGAACCTTTATATGCATATTGCGTTCATGATTGAGCGCCTTATGACCACGGATCCGGTGACGGAACAGGCCCGTGAGCTGTCGCCGCATGAAAAGCGGTTTTACGGTATATCCAGGGAGATTTTCAGCGATATGGAGCAGAAATACAGAATCAGGATGAATTCCTATGAGCTTTCCCTGCTCTATGAGCTGTTCCGCAGAATCATCATAGAAGAAAAGAACTAGTGCACTAAGTCCGGTCAGAATTTTTGGAGGTATAGACATGCCAATTAAAATACACGGGGATGGAAGGGAATTCCACCTGTATAATCACAAGATAAGTTATATCATGACAATACTGCGCAACGGGCAGCTGGGCCACCTGTACTATGGAAAGGCGGTCAGGGACCAGGATTCCTTTGAACATATGCTGGAAATACGGATTCGTTCCATGGCGCCCTGCTTTTATGAGGGAGACAGAGAATTTTCCATGGAACACATCAAGCAGGAATATCCATCTTATGGACACGGCGATATGCGCTGTCCGGCTTATGACATCCTCCAGGCCGACGGGAGCCGCATCACGGAATTTGTCTATGAATCCCACCGTGTCTGGGAAGGAAAGCCGGCCCTTAAGGGGCTGTCGGCCACCTATGCGGAAAAGCCCCAGGAGGCTTCCACCCTGGAGATAACACTGAAGGATGAGTGGATAAAGACAAAGCTGGTTCTTACTTACACTATTTATGAGAATCTCCCCGTCATTGCAAGGAGCGCCCGGTTCATATGCGGGAATGAGGACGGCGTGGTCCTGAACCAGGCCATGAGCGCCAGCCTGGATCTGCCGGACAGCGACTTTGAGATGGTGGAGCTTACAGGGGCCTGGGCCAGGGAACGGAACGTAAAGACAAGGAGACTGGAGCACGGCGTCCAGTCCGTGTACAGCATGAGAGGATGCAGCAGCAGTAATTACAACCCCTTCCTGGCTCTCAAACGGCCGGACGCAGAGGAACACGCAGGGGAGGTTTACGGCTTTAGCCTGGTGTACAGCGGTAATTTTCTGGCCCAGGCAGAGGTGGATACATACGATGTCACCAGGGTCATGCTGGGGATTCATCCCCATTGCTTTACCTGGCCCTTAAAGAAGGGGGATATATTTCAGACTCCAGAGGTGGTCATGGTATATTCGGACAGCGGGCTGAACGGTATGAGCCAGACCTACCATGAATTATACCGCAGCCGCCTGGCCAGAGGCCCCTGGAGAGATAAGGCCAGGCCCATATTAATCAATAACTGGGAAGCCACCTATTTTGATTTTAACGAAGAAAAAATCCTTACGCTTGCCAGAACAGCCAGGGATGTGGGAGTGGAGCTTTTTGTGCTGGATGACGGCTGGTTCGGGCATCGGGACGACAGCCGTTCCTCTCTGGGCGACTGGTATCCCTACCGGAAAAAGCTGCCGGACGGGGTGGGGGGAATCGCCCGCAAGATAGAGGAAATGGGACTGGCGTTCGGTCTGTGGATAGAGCCGGAGATGGTAAACAAGGACAGCGATCTGTACAGGGCCCATCCCGACTGGATGCTGTCCGCCCCGGGCCGAAGCGCCTGCCATGGCAGGAACCAGTTCGTCCTGGATTTTTCCAGGGAGGAAGTGGTGGAGTATATTTACCAGATGTTAAGACAAGTGCTGGACGAGGCGCCTGTCTCCTATATCAAATGGGATATGAACCGGTGCATGTCGGAGGTGTATTCCCGCTCCGGCGGGCCGGAGGAGCAGGGGATGGTATTCCACCGGTATATACTGGGGGTATACAGTCTGTACGAAAAGCTGATTGGGCGTTATCCCCATATATTGCTGGAATCCTGCGCCAGCGGAGGGGCAAGGTTTGATCCGGGAATGCTGTATTATGCGCCCCAGTGCTGGACGTCCGATGACACGGATGCAGTGGAACGGTTAAAGATACAATACGGCACATCCATGGTCTACCCCTTAAGCAGCATGGGCGCCCATGTGTCGGCGGTACCCAACCACCAGGTTCTGCGCACCACGCCCATTGAGACCAGGGCGAATGTGGCCTGCTTCGGAACCTTTGGATATGAACTGGACCTGAATCAGCTCACAGGGGAAGAGCTGGAAAAGGTGAGGAGACAGATTGTTTTCATGAAGGAGAACCGGGAGCTCATCCAGTTCGGAACCTTTTACAGGCTGCTCAGTCCCTTTGAGGGAAGGGGAAATGTGACTGCCTGGATGGTGGTATCCGGGGACCGGAAAAAGGCCCTGGTGGGATATTACCGGATATTGGAGCCTGTGAATGAAGGGTACAGGAAAATCCGTCTGTCAGGGTTGGAGGAAGGCCTCCGCTATCATGTGTCCATACAGGGCGGCGGCTATCACGGCGGATTCAGGGAGATGGACGTGTACGGTGATGAACTGATGAATTTTGGCCTCATTGTGTCCGATTCGTCTTCCGGGGACAACAAGGAGAAGTACGACGGGACCAACGGGGACTACCAGTCCAGGATATATATACTGGAGGCTTAATATGGATGAGGGCATGGGGACAGGGAATGATGTGAAGAGGGAAAACGGCAGAGAGACACCGTCAGGCGGCTGTGTTACCATAAGGGAGCTGGCGGAAGCGGCAGGGGTCAGCACGGCCACAGTGTCCAATGTGATCCACGGAAAAACCAAGCGTGTCTCTCCGGCAACCATCCGCCGGGTACAGGAACTGATTCAGGCAATGGGGTATGTGCGGGGCGGCCATTGGGAGGAAAAAAGGCCTGGCGGCACCAGGCTGGTGGCATTGCTGGCCAATCCCCATAAGACCTACGAGGAGGCCATTGGCGCCGATCCTTTTTACGGGAAGATAATCGGCCTGACAGAGCAGTACCTGAGGGAAAAGGGATACTACATGATATTCTACTCATCCTCCGACATGGATGATATTTTCCGCATGGTCACAGACAGGGAGGTGGAAGGAGTCATTACCCTGAGCTTTCATAAGAATGACTGTGACAAGATTGCCGGCCTGTTAAAACGGCCCGTGGTTTCCATTGATGCCAGCGGATATCAGGGAAAGGTCCCCAACATTGGTCTGGACGACTGGCAGGGAGGCAGGCTCATGACAGACTATCTTCTGGAATGCGGATACGGACCCATTTATGTGTGCGCGGGGAGAGACCATGGCGTGGACCATATAAGATACCTGGGATGCCAGGACGCACAGAGGGAGCGGGCGAAGACGGGGGAAAGGGTCCGGGGAAATGCCGGGGAAAATGCCAGGGGAAATGCCAGGGTACAGTTTATACCCCTGGGCATGAACCGGGAAAAGCGCAGGGATACCTTTGAATCCCTTGTACAGCAGGTGGAAATGAATATCAGGGAGGGGTTCAGGCCGGCCCTGTTCTGCCTTTCGGATTTGTATGCCCTGGAAGCCATGAATCATTTCAGGGATCAGGGTATGAAGATACCCCGGGACCTTGGAATTGCCGGTTTTGACGATATTCTGTACGCGTCCCTTTCCCGTCCGGGGCTAACCACGGTGCGCCAGGATATGAAGCGCAAGGCGGAACTGGCCGTGGACACCCTGGCGGATATGGTGGAAGGGCGGGAACCGGCAGAGTCCGGGAAGGAGATCTTGCTTCCGGTAAAGCTGGTGGTACGGGAAACCACGGCAGAAGGATAGAAATAGGGGCGGTGTGTGTCGGCAAAATACAAACCACAATGAAGGAAAGTGACTGAAATGACATTCTATAAAAAGATGGACACCGTGATCCAAGGGATTCAAATGATGGCAATTGATATGGACGGAACATTGATGGACAGCAACGACCATATTCCGGAGACAACCATCCGGCGAATCCGGCAATTAAGTGAGCAGGGAATTCTGGTGGTGCCCTGCAGCGGCCGGTATCTGAAAAGCATTCCTCAGAATCTGATGATTATGGGAAATGTGCGCTATGCAATCACCGCCAATGGAGCACAGATTTGGAGCACGCACTCGCTTTCGTCATTATACAGGATAAAACTTCCGGAGGGAACGGTGAAAACCGTATTGGAATTCCTGAAAGGACGGGACGGGTATGTGGAATTGTTTTCCCAGGGAAAATCCTACATCAATGAGGGGGACAGCATCCGGGCAGCCCGTATGAAGCACAATTATAATTTTGTTCAGTACTTTACCAGGAATCATATACTGGTTCCTGATTTGTCAAAAGCCGCGGACCTTTGGAATGAAGCGGAGAAGATAAATTTGTTTTTTCTGGAGGCAAAGGACCGGGAGTGTCTGGAAGGAATCCTGAGAAAGCGGGGCGGGTTGAGTCTGACCAGCTCCATGGACGGCAACATGGAGATTAATCACGCGTCCGCTGACAAGGGAACCGCGCTAAAATGGCTTTGCAGCCATTTGGACATTCCGATGGAACATACCCTGGCCATTGGGGATGGGGACAATGACATGGAGATGATACAGTATGCCGGCTGGGGGATCGCTATGGGCAACAGCCGGGATGAACTGAAACGCCTGGCCCGCTATGTGACAGGGGACAATGACCATGGCGGCGTGGAGGAAGTGCTGAGGCTGGTAAAATGATAATGTACAAACAGGCGCCCGGCCGGGTAACAGACCGGAGAACGCCTGTTTTTATTTGCAATCCGTGCTTTATTTTAAGAACAAAGGGGGGAAAAACGCATTTAGGCATTTGCATTTTTCGTGGGCTGGTATATAATCGGTACTGTTAAAAGCGGCATGTATCGCACGTAAGAGACCAAAAGACGGTCTCTAAGTGCTCATAACGAGGAGGCAGGAATATGCGAGGAATGGAGACACGTATACAGGAAATCAGACACAGGATATTCAGGGAAGTGGCAAGGATGGCCTATCATACGGAATGGCCGGTGGATAAACGTATTGAAGAACTTCCGTATAAAATTATACCGGGAGAAGTGGGGAATTTCCGCAATGACGTTTTTTTGGAGCGGGCCATTGTCGGGGAACGGCTCAGGCTGGCCATGGGACTTCCGTACCGCAGCGCGGCGGAACATGCCCCGGTTTCGGATAATATAGAGGCGGCGGACAGGCCGGAGACCTATTATATGCCTCCTCTGATTAATGTGATTAAATTTGCATGTAATGCCTGTCATGAGAAGCGGGTATTTGTCACGGACGGCTGTCAGGGCTGCCTGGCCCATCCCTGCGAGGAGGTGTGTCCTAAGGACGCCATTAAGCTGGACAGGACCAACGGACGCTCCCATATCAATGACGATAAGTGTATCAAATGCGGAAGATGTGCGGATGTTTGCTCCTATAAGGCCATCATTATCCAGGAAAGGCCATGCGCCACCGCCTGCGGCATGGACGCTATTTCCACGGATGAGAATGGAAAGGCGGATATTGATTATGACAAGTGCGTGTCCTGCGGAATGTGCCTGGTGAATTGTCCCTTTGGAGCCATAGCAGATAAGTCGCAGATATTCCAGGTCATACGCGCCATCCAGTCAGGGGAACGTGTTTATGCAGCGGTTGCCCCGGCTTTTGTGGGACAGTTCGGTCCCAAGGTGACGCCCGGCAAGCTGCGTGCAGCCATGAAGGCGCTGGGTTTTGCGGATGTATTTGAGGTGGCGGTGGGAGCGGACCTGTGCGCCACCCAGGAGGCCATTGACTTCATCCAGGAAGTGCCGGAAAAGCTTCCTTTTATGGCTACATCCTGCTGCCCGGCCTGGTCCATGATGGCCAAGAAGCTGTTTCCGGAGCATGCGGACTGCATTTCCATGGCATTGACCCCCATGACCCTGACGGCAAGGCTGATTAAGCGGCACCATTCCAATGCAAAGGTGGTATTTATCGGTCCCTGCGCGGCCAAGAAGCTGGAGGCCATGCGTACGGACATATGAAGCGATGTGGATTTCGTCCTCACCTTTGAGGAAATGGACGGCATCTTTGACGCCCGCCATGTAGATGTGGAGAAGATAGAAGAAGATCCGGAAGGCGTCAATGACGCTTCCATGGACGGCCGTAACTTTGCGGTGGCAGGCGGGGTGGCCAAGTCCGTGGTGGATGTGATTCACCAGCGCTATCCGGATAAGGAGATAAAGGTAGCCAATGCAGAGGGCCTTAAGGAATGCAGAAAACTGCTGACCATGGCAAAGGCCGGGAAATACAATGGCTACCTTCTGGAGGGAATGGCGTGCCCGGGCGGATGCGTGGCCGGAGCAGGCACCATGCAGCCCATCAAGAAATCCCAGGCCTCCGTGAACCTGTACGCATCCAAGGCAAGGCATAAGACTTCCAATGAGACAGAGCATGTGAAGGAACTGGATAAGCTGGTGGATTAGAGTGTGTTAATCTTTTTCCATCATGATTTCCAAAATGGTGCGGTCTGTCTGCGCCATGCCGGGATTGCTGATTCGCCCCATATTGCGGATGGCGCCCTCAGGGGTGGCGTGGCATATGCCATCCTTTGGATCCAGCACGGTTCCGTCCACGGCCAGACAGGCGCTCATAAGGGCTGCCCCGCTGGCCGTGGCCAGTTTTAAGGCACATCCGATTTTTCCGCCGTCACATATCATGCCGGTCAGGTTGCCGCTCATATTGATAATGGCATGCCCCATCTGTTCATGGCTGCCGCCCATGAGCCAGACCATGGAAGCGGAGGCGGCAGAGGCGGCGGAGACACCGCACCCGCAGGTGGCCGACAGCTTTCCGGTGAATTCCTTGATATACACATTGATGGAATGGGAAATGGCCAGCGCCTTTACCAGATATTCTTTGTCAGCTCCCAGATACCGGGCTGTTTCCACTACGGGCAGTATGGTGGTAAGACCGTGGTTTCCGCTGCCCGCGCTGCTCATGACGGCATAGGGACAGCCGCACATGCGGCCCTCCGCGCTGCTGGCCATCAGAGTCATGATGCGGCTCATCAGGGAGTTTCCCATAATGTCGGTCCCGCAGTATTTTGCCAGGGAGGAAGCGGCTCCGATGCCAAGTTTGTGGTTCAGGCCGTAATCAGCCAGGGCTGCGTTCATCTGCGCCCCGTCTTCCATGAAGGCAAGCTCCTCCCGGGAGCAGCTTTCCACCAAAGATACAATTTCTGATATGGTCATGGAGGCCAGCTTTTCATGGAGGGCTGTCCTGCCGGTAAGGGAGTATTCCTTCTGGAAGATGGACGTGAGAACTCCGTTTACTGTACGGGCCGTATAGACAATATTGGCATGGGTGTTTCGTATTGTGCTGGCGCCGATGCCCGCGGTGGACACTGCTTCTGCATGGGCATAGAGCAGGGGCTCGTCCTCCTTGAGCTCAAGTGTGACCATTCCGGATTCCACCAGGTGTATGGCCCGGCTGCTGACAGCAGGGGAAAGCTCCTCCAGGAGCTGAAGGCCTTTCTGGGGATTGGCCAGACAGGCGCCCAGGGCGGCGGCGTATTTGAGCCCCACCCGGTCAAAACCGGGAATGCCTACATTCATACCATTTTTATAGATGCCCGGATTCATCTCTACCCTGACGGACAAAACGGTTCCTCCGGCAGCCTTTGCGGCGTCTGCCGCTGCCAGGGCCACGCACACCGGCTCGGTACAGCCCAGGGCAGGCACGACCTCCTGCTTTAACAGTGCAATCAATTCTTCCTTGTTCATGATGTTCCTCCTTTGCGATTTCCGCACCACGCAGCTCCTGGCGAATCACAGGGCGCTCAGTGAAAATCTTATCTATCCCTGATTACAAGCAAGATTCATGCCTGAAAATTTGACTTGCGCAAGGGCCTGTTTTGGTCTTATAATGGTTTTATTGGTTGAAGTGGAGGGATAAAATGGTTAAAAAGGCAGCGGTCATTGCTCTGGACCCAAGGGCCAGCGCATTTTACGGAAAACAGGTGCAGGAACTGTTCGGGGAGTATGTGAAGGTGAATTCGTACAGCGTGAGGGAAGGAACGATTTCCAATATGGAGAGGGCGGACCTGTACCTCATGTCAACCGACGCGTTTGACAACCGGGAGGATGTGCCCCAGTACATTCCCATTGAAGCGCAGATCAGCGAGATTCATGTGACCTATCTGTGGGAAACCATACGGCTGCTGCGGACCATTCCCGCCGGAACCAGGGCACTGTTTGTGAATTTGACGGAGAAAATGGTCCGGGAGGCCACGTCGGGGCTGAACCAGCTGGGAGTGAACCACATTGAGTTCATACCCTTTTATCCGGGGGGCGGAGCCGGTGGAGGGCATTGACCTGGCTGTTACACCGGATGAGGAACGGTATGTACCAGACAGCGTGAAGCAGGTGGTCAACATAGGACAGCGCTGTCTGACATCGGAGACCATGATTGAGGCAGCGCTAAAACTGGGGCTGGAGGAGCTGCTGGAGACGCCTAAGTTCCAGGCTTATTTTTCCAGTGTGGTCACCAGCACCTATAATTTTGATATGATGTTCGCCAGGTCCAGGAGGCTGGAAAGCCAGTTTGACATACTGATGGAGATATTGGACGAGGGAATCATCGGTATCAACGAGAGGGCCGAGATATTTGCCATGAACAGGAAGGCGGAGAAGATTACGGGGCTGAGCCGCGCTCTGGTGATGCATAAGCAGGCATCCGCCTCTCTGGCATATTTGCCGTTCATTGAGTGCCTTAAGACAAAAGAAAAGATAGATCCCAGGGTAATCCGCATCAACAATGTGAATGTGGGCGTCACTGTGGTCCCGGTGCTGCGCAGGGAGGACTGCATCGGCGCCTTTGCCATCCTGCAGCCCTTCAATGACGCTGAGAACCGCCAGCATGAGCTGCGCAACCAGCTGATGCACAAGGGGTACCGCGCCAAGTACACCTTTGAGGATGTGATTGGGGTGTCGGAGGAAATTCTGAGGACAAAGGCCATTTTAAGGCGGATGGCCTACACGGAATCACCGGTGCTCTTAATCGGTGAGACGGGCACTGGCAAGGAACTGTTTGCCAATGCCGTGCATCTGGCCTCCAGGAGGGAAAAGGGGCCGTTTGTGGCCATCAACTGCGGGGCAATGCCGGAAAATCTGCTGGAAAGCGAGCTTTTCGGGTATGAGGAAGGCGCGTTTACCGGAGCCAAAAAAGGCGGAAGGCCGGGGCTGTTTGAATTCGCCCACCACGGCACCTTGTTTCTGGATGAGGTGGAGGGCATGAGCCCTGCCCTCCAGGTGAAATTGCTGAGGGTGCTTCAGGAGCATGAAATTATGAGGGTGGGCGGAAATAAAATCATCAGCGTGGATGTGCGTATCGTGGCGGCCACCAATGAATCCCTGGAAGAAAAGGTGCGCGACGGAAGCTTCCGGCGGGACCTGTATTACCGCCTGAACACGCTGCCGGTTCTCATACCTCCGC
>JAJQEA010000083.1 GCA_021201905.1 Clostridia bacterium | reverse complement strand
CCCCCGGAGCAAATGCTGTTGGAGCACATCTCTAATCGCCGGGGTGGGAATCATTATACTGGAAGTCTGGAGTCTCGCAAGGTTAAATGTCTTGCTGGGCGCGGTGCAGACCACGCAGTTATTTTTCGCTTCTTCCGAAATTGTAGCGTACACAATGTGATGATAGCCCGGCATAACGAGGTCATGATGAATCTCATCCGCAATAACAAGCACGTTGTTTTCATTACAGATCTTTGCGATCTTTTCCAGCTCTTCTCTTCTCCAGATACGGCTGCAGGGATTGTGGGGGCTGCACAGAATAAGCATCCTGGTGTTTTCATCCTTTGCCTTCTTCTCGAAATCTTCAAAATCAATCTCATAGGAACTGCCCTTGCGGATCAGCTTGGTGTCAACCAGAACACGACCGTTATTCTTGATTGCCGCATACATTGGATAATATACGGGCGTCATAAGCATAACCCCTTCTCCGGGTTTTGTAAAAGCCTGCACCGTCGCAAAAAAAGCTTCTACAACACCGTGTGTCGGCAGAATCCACTCCGGCTTTGCATCCCATCCGTGTCTTCTTTTCATCCAATTACAGACAGACTGTTTAAATTCATCCGTCGCATTTGCATATCCAAGGACATTTTCATCGATAAATGCCTTTAGAGCTTCTTTAATCTCCGGCGCCGTCTGAAACTCCATATCCGCTACTGAAAACGGAACCACATCCTCGCCGTAGGCAACCCCTGACGCGGCCACCTGATCCCATTTGCCTGAACCCATGTTGTACCTGCTTCTAACTGTTTCAAAATCGTATTTCATGTTCTTTTCCTCCTTATAATGGGTATTTATTTGTCTTATTTACTTGTATAATCCACTAAGAGATCATTTTCAATTTTTACATCCTTCACAACCGTATTTACATAAACCAGAACGATCACCCCTAAGATTCCAAGGAATCCGATTACTTTAACGGATAAGTTCATCAGCAGAGTGGATGAAAGGACGCATAAAACAACAATTCCCACTACCGCCAGCACCTTTGCCTTTGCTGCATTGATATTCATCGATGATTTTTCCAGAATATCCCCGGATTTTAAAGCAAGGGCGAACAATGCGATGCATACAAAAATCTTTGATAACAATGAATTTGCGGTTGTAAATTTCGTAATAAACGCAATGTCGAATCTTAACACCAGAGGAATCAGGCCCACAAAGTAAAATACGGTTAATAACTTCCACGGAACGCCGTGTTTGTTTACATTTCCAAGAGATTTGGGAAGCAGTCCGTCGTCACATGCCACAAGCAGCGGTTTAGTGACCCATGATAAGGTTGCATTCAATGTGGTCGCGGTAGCGCCTAAGGCAGCGCCAATTACAAATAAGTAAAATGCAACGCCCGGCATTGTTTCCCTTGCCACCAGGGTTAAAGGCTGGTTCGCCACCTGATCCATGGCCAGTACGCCCGCAGCCACCAATGCAATCAATACATAAAAGATTCCAACGCCGAAGGTTGAGAAAACCATAACTCTCGGGATGTTCCGCCCGGCATCCTTCGCCTCGCCTCCAAGCTCTGCGATAACCTGCGCTCCCGAAGTAGCGGAACTAAGCAGCGCCAGGGTGCTGACGAATGCCAATCCTCCGTTTGCAAAGAGATGAGAGGAATCCATCACATAGGCAATGTCGGTCTTTGGAATTCCCTGAGTGCCCATACACACCGGTAGGTATTCCCACACACATAATGGTCTATCTCAAATTGGATGATGGAAGGGCTGACCATGTCTACAAAATCCTTCACATATACCTCATCATCCCTCCGGTTCGTTCGTTTTCTTCCGATTGCTGAATCCTCCTCTCAATCAGTGTTCATGGAATATGACCCATCGCTCGCCATCTGATTCCTCGAACCACTCCGTGGTCACGTTCTGTTCAAAATACACAGCCAGTATCCTGCGGATGTCATCCCCGTCTGCCCGTCTTGTTGTGAATCCCTGGTCATTCAGCGTCTTTTCAATTCGATTGAGATAAGGAGATATCTCCTTCTCCTCCTCTCCCTGAAGCCGTACCACAAGAATGAACTCCCGCGCCGTGGCCATCTGTACCTGAATCTGGTCCAGGAATATCAAATCCGCCTCAAGGAGCTTTCTGACAGCCGGATTTTCTTCCTCTTCCACCCGGTCCTGGATAAATTTCTTATTATCCTCAAAGTTCTCTTTGCTGTTCAGGCATAGCATCTCAAGTTCTGCCATACCTTTTAGGACCGTCATGAGGCCATATATTCTGGCAGACAGGCTTGATTCCGACAGGACAGACAGGTTACTTGGATGAATCAGGAAGAACACCAGCTCACCATGTTCCACTCGCAGACTGTAATCCGTTATCTCCTGGATACCAATCAGTTGCCTTGTCCCTTCCTTTTTCTGTCCGTCCCTATTATTCCTTCTATCCCTCTTCATTTTCTTCTCCATTCATAGGTCTGCTGCTGGGTCACAAAAAAGGCACATGCATATAGGATAAAATCCCGGATGCGTGTGCCATCGAATTGGATGGACAGGAACCCATATACGGTTGTCATTACCATAGGTATCAGGATACCACTTACCGAAAAACAGGCGATGGAGAGCACGGCTCCTATACCGATGAGTCCGATATCCCTTAAATCCCATAGCCACAAAGTGGCCCTTGCTCTTAGATGGTCTGGATATAGATAGGTCATCCCATTTGCCTCCTTCCTCCACTCATCCTATCTCCATCCCAGTCAGCCTCATTTGCCTATTGTTCACCGACACGGCAATCTCATCCTGGCTCACGAACCTCACCTCCTTCCCAATCCTATTTGCAAATGTCAGTTCCTGCCTCATTCCAGCAGATACACGGTCCCCACATATCCATACACAGTCACAGACTTCCATAAGCCTCAACCCCATCTCCATACCCAGCCTGCGTTCCGCCTGGTCCGTATCATCCAGAAACACAGGATACATCATATGGGGAATCACAGGAATGCCTCCCTGCATCATACAAAATCGTCCCGCTTGTCCTGAAAAAGCAAGATTAGCCTCCACATCCCCTGCATAAGGGCTTGCTATATACACCAGTCCTGTCATCATTTTGGTATTAACGTCACCACCGTTCTCGTAAGATTAATTGCACTTTGGGCAGCATAGACAGAGCCCATCAGGTTGGCCCTTGTACTTGTATCCATACCGAACTGCCCCGCTATCCTTGGTACCTCACCACTCGCCAGCATGATTCCAAGTCCCAATAAGGCATGCTCCCGGATGACCAAAAGCCCCGCTGTCAGAAGGGTCGCCTGCAGGAAAGCAGTCAGACACAGGCCAACCACCTGCTTGCACCAGTTCATGAAGCCATCCACGTATCCCCTGGGAACAGAAAACATATATAAACTCCCTACTGTAATCTGAGTGAGCAGGATTCCCCCTCGTTTCAGGTTGGCGAAGAACACCTTAATGATTGCATACCCCATCATGATGATGAGAAAAAGGGTAAAGATTCCATTACCCGCCGGGTCCAGTCCACCATACAGGAAGGACAAGTCTGCATCTTTTAATGAGCCTGCGGATGACAGATTATCCATGATGCCTGCAGCAAGTTCTGTGACCCCAACGCCCTGTCCGGATATGGCAGCGCTCACCTGTACCTGCAGTGTGATAGCCAGACGATACAGCTCAACCGGCACGCTGGAGAACAACCCCACTGCCATAAAACCTTTGATTGCATTGAGGGCCGTGTCCTTCATGCTCCCCCGGCCGGTCTGATATTCAATGGCACACTCAAATACCGCTACCACCATACCGGTTACATATAATGCCCAGGCAAGATAGACAAAAAACCGAACAATCCCCTGAACCCATCCCAGATCAAATATCTCTGCCCCCATGTTTCCCATCATTCCGAAAAACGCACTTAGGAAGCCTATCAGTTGTCCATAAAACCATTCAATGATATCCTCAAATACCGTATCTACGACAAAGTCCCAAATAAACAACTCGTCTGTCCACACCTTTCCATCCGGAGGGCTGGATTATCAACACAACTGCTGGCCATGAATAGGTTCCTGGAATGTCACCAGATAGCCCCTGACCGCATCAGCAAGTTTCTGGTAATCATTCCTGGTCGGCTTATAAATATACCACTCTGTTCTTTCCTCATATTTCCATATATAAGGACTGATTTTTTCCCCAATGTTAGGATTTCCCGGCCTTTTCATTCCCCACATATCATGGAAATGCAAAGTCATGCTGTCTATCTCACCCTCATTCCGATTCAGCAGGGTTACTTTTAATGCCTGGTAATGGTCCGCAATACCACATGTTGTGAATTGAATTTTAACCCGGATGTTATTGTCCAGTCTTCCATAGCAGGTATTCCCAACAAAACGTTTATTCGTAAAAGTAGTATCATTTTCAAAGAGATGCTTAAGTTCCTGTTCAAAAAAAGTCATACAAACCTCCATTTATGCATGTTCATAGTTACGTATTTATGCTGCCTCATAACGCATCTTGTGGTATGGCAATTCACTCTTGTTCCTTCATATTGACCCAGGCTTTCTATATCCTGTTCAAAAAATTAACTTCCGGTGGCCGGTTCCATTCGTCCTGTATTAGGGGCTGGATGAGCATACTGAGCTTTAGCTTCCCATCCTTGGGCAGGCATCCCCGTATAAACTCTACTGCATCCAGTCCGTCATCTGATTGCATGGCTGTGATTCCCCAACACCCCATGTATACCCTCCTTTTACATCTCTAATTTAATTTCATAAGAATTAAAACCTTCTGCATCCTCTTGCCTCTTCGATTCACCTGATTTTTTCATTTCATACTCCCTCTCTTTTCCCTGAACTCCCTGTTCCAGGTAGCCAGACGAATTAAGCTCATTTATACACACATTTTCATGAAGTAATATTATATTCAGTTCACTAAAAAAATCAGTCAATTCAGATTGGAATAAATCCAATGACAATGGGATTAAACTCTCCATCATAATTTTTTCAAATCTTGAAAGGTTAAGTTCTGGCAAATAATCCTGCTCCAACAAACTGAGATAAAAAATTGCAAGCCTTGGAGTATAGTGTTCTGGAGCACAGTATATATTATGGGTGAGCTTTTTAAGCAGGTTTGCTTCAATGCACACACAACAATCAGAGGATTTCTTCATTGAACAATCCATTTTTATGATATGCCTATATTCTTCATTAATGAGAAACTCAAAAACATATAAATCACTATATGTGCTGTTTGTAACCGCAGCACTAAAGGCTGCTGACTTAAGTGCCATCTCAAAGCACTTATTTATGGCCTCCTGCTCATCTAACTCAAATTCTTTTGCGATTAATTCATCGCTATAAAAATAAAGCATGTTGGAATCACTACATGTCCAGACAACCTCCTTATGGCAGAAACCATTTTTCAATATGCTGTAATAGGCTTCTGTTGTTGTGCCATGATACAGTCTTATCATCTTTCTACATCCCCAAAATCTTCTAGTCCATCCTCGTATAAGGGCGGTGACCTATAGAAAAAATTGACCGCCACCTTTGTGACAGTCAAGCAAGTAATAATTCGTTTTAATAGATAAACGTTCCAAATTGGTACGCTACATTTAGATGATCTGTGTTTTTGATATTCGGCTTCCCATTTTATTTTGAAAAAAGCTTGTAGTATAAAAACACATTGCTATACTAGAATTAACGGTACCGTAAAAAATCTAATTTTAAAGGAGATTCTTTATGGAGAATAACTTTACAGTAAAGCAAATTGGTGTAATCTGCACCGACGAGAACGGGTTTCGCATAGAACTTGCACCCAAATATAGAAAGGCGCTCATCGGCTTAGATAATTTCTCTTACATTAATATTATTTGGTGGTTTGACTGCTGCGATAACAAGACTGACCGAAGTGTTTTGTCGGAAGCAAAGCCCTATACAAAGGGGCCTGACACGCTTGGTACATTTGCCACACGCTCGCCGCAACGCCCCAATCCCATTGCACTATCCTGCGCCTATGTCACCTACATTGATGCAGACAATGGTGTTGTTGGACTTGCCTACATTGATGCGGATGATCAAAGCCCGGTTCTTGACATTAAGCCTTACACACCGAGCCTTGATCGTGTAGAAGAAGCAGGGGGTCCTGCATGGTGCAGGCATTGGCCGAACAATGTGGAAACCAGTGGTAATTTTGATTGGGAGAGTGAATTCAACTTTTAACAAAGCGGAAACACAGGGCAGCCCGATGCTGTCCTGTGTTTCCCTTCCTGCATCCCAAGTACTTGCCAGTCAATACTGGCCTAAAGATGGTGACTCCGGTTCTGGCAGAACAAAATCCATCATGTTGTTTTCATAAAGGATAATATGGTCACAATTCTTTGACACCATTTCTTTAAAAAGCTCCGGCTCCATCCAGGGAACCACTTCCTCTGGAGGCCATTGCGGGTATACATGAACCAAACCATCATGCTGTATATATTTTTGCAGGGTGTTTATGACTAACTCTTTTATAAGAGGACACCAGTTTCCAACACTTTCCGGTGTATTTTCCCTGTAAGGAAATTCTTGAATGAGTACATCATTATACTGCACATTACGGTTGCGAATAAAATCCTTCTTTGTAACTGCGCATACTTGGTCATCCCCTATGGCCCATACCTTTTCTCCGGTCAGGCTGTTCTGAGCGTGCAAAATGATATAATGTTGTCTATTGGGTGTTGAAGCACACACTGTTTCCAATATATGAAAGGTGTTATCATTCATTTTCTTCTCCTTATATTCCAACAATCTGCCATATATAAGTGGGCGCTGTCAGAGTAAATACCAAACAAGCAAACAATATAGCTGGACCGCTCCATTCAAATTGGCCATGCTTCCGAAAATCAAAATATGCAGTCCCCAGTTTTCCAAAGAAAAATACAGCCAATACCAGGTCGATTGCAGGAAACACTACATTGTCAATCACTGCTCGAATCTGTATCAGCGCTGTTTTCCATGTTTCCTCTATCGCCCCGGATACATCCCCACTCGCATAAGATACCATGCAGAATAAAAAAGACAGCAACCATGAGGTCATGACTACTGTCCAAAAACGATTCTTCCATTTCATAGGCTTCCTCCATTATAAAATTGTCCAATCACGATATACTGCAAGCAATATGAGTAAACATCACCTCATACCCTTTCCCTTCCTTACTGTGTAGGATAGTCATGTCTAATACGAAGCAGGCAAACTTAATATACCCGCTCAGGTACTGGCTGCCCTGCATCTAAGGACTGACTGGTCCAATATGCCAATCCAGCCATAAATCCCCCTGTATATCCACATGGTCTGAAAGGTCAAGGGATAACATACCCTTGGGGGTCCAGCAATCTAAAAGCCAGGTATACGCCGTATACGTCCCATCTGGCATCCATATCGGTGTAAAGTGGGTCCTTCTGCCAAACGTTGAATACTCATTTTCCTTAAATTCAAATCGGCTGTGATAATCTCCACTGATTCGTTCCAATAACCTCCAATATGTCTGGTAATTAAACTCCAGGAAATATGTCACTGCGTTCTGTGCTCCTGTGACCGCACTGGACTGGGTGGTACTTACATCAGCTGTGACTTCCTGGTTGATTCCATACCCGCTTTTAATTATATCGCCAGATGCTGTAGGATTTTTCTCATCCGAAACTATGTTCATACCTCCCGACAGGCTGGCCTGATACCAATCCTGGTCAAACTCCCACCATCCCTCGTCTTCCCAGTATCCATCCTCATCTTCCCCTCCATCATGATATACCCAGTATTCATGCCACCAGGGCCTCCATATGCTCCAACTGGCATCCTTCATCTGACTGTTGGAAGGGAGGGATGTCGGCCTTACATACGAATCATTCCTGTCATCCGCAACCGGATTGGGTGGAGGATTTTTATCCAGGTCCACTACCTTAACATGGATAGTTCCCTTGCTTGGATGTCCTCCTCCCCCTCCACTCACCTGGATTGTGATATCCTGAGGAGTTTCCGGTGTAGTCCACCGAATCCAGGCCAATTGCTCACTCCCTTCTGGATAGTACACTTGATTCACTGTATAGTTTTTGCCTTTAATATTAAATCGTACACTTGCAGGGTAATCCGGATCTGACTGGCCACCTCTGACAGTAACAGACGTAATGACTTGTGTATTGACACGGTAAACATAATCATAGGTCACTACTTCACCTTGTTCTGGCTCATGTTCCTGAAAACGGATGATGCCTAATCCCAAAGAGGATATGATCTGATCTTCGGTAACTAACTGGTTTCTCGGTCCGGACCATGCTGGATACCCCAAGTCTGGTGTCTCCAAAAACATGGCAAGCGGTACGTTCTTAAACAAAACATTAGGCAGCATATCCCGGATGTTGGTTCCCATCCTTGAATAATATGCTGCCTCGGTTGCTGTCATAGCCATGCGGATTCCATTGTAGGTCACATACGCTACTGGCTCCAATAAAATTTTAAATTCACCGTTTGTTAGAGTTTCAAAGGGAATGCCTGTATCTTGCGAAATTAACTGTATCATATATTCAGAACAAAAGTATCGCTTTATCTCTTCAATATTACTGTGTCCGCTGGCACTGGTTATTATTTTTGGCATTCTCTGATTTGGTTTAGTACACAAATAATTTCCTGTACGAACTGATAGTGATGCACCATCTCGGTACTTTATTTTACTGACGCTTCCGAAATGAGCCTGTATCGATGGACTTTTATTTGTATAGTCTACTGAATTTGATACCACTGCTTGATCAGAAATACGTATAATAGTAACTCTGACACCTTCATCTCCTGCCGACCACTTATTATTCTGACTAGTTCCCTGCGACATATTTCCGCCACCTGAATCAATATTTCCATCACCGATTGCATAAGCATCAATCGTAAAACAAATCCAGGACATCAGTACAATAAAATATTTAAAATACTTCACTCTTCAACTCCTTACACTATAAAAAGCCGTTGGTCAACGGCCTTTTATTAATATCTTTAATCCATAACTCCTACCTGTTTATTTATATCTCCATCTGAATACCCATCTTTTACTGTAGTTCCGCTCTCGTCCACCCATCCAAATCCAGGCACATATATCTTCCCTTCCTGAGGCGCAGATTCCGTTGCCTCGGTCGAAGCTTCCGTTGGCGGCTCTGTTGATGGCTCTACCGACTGTGGTTCCGTAACCACCGGTGGTTCTGTTAGCGGGGTTGGTTGAGTTTCTTCAACCACTGGATTGGTTGGTTTCACAGTCTCTCCATTTGGTTTCTTTGCTGGGTCATGTCTGTCCTCATCCTTTGGTTTTGCAGGTTTCGTTACCTCTGGCTGGATTTGTTGAATTGTTTCATCGGTCTGGTCTTTCATAGGTGCTGCTGTTGTTTCTGCTTTCGTCTCCACCTTCACCGTTTCCCGGACTGCCTCACTGCTCTCTACCGTAGGTTCAGCAACCGTAGTCTGGTCTACTTGTGTGGTTTCCTGAACAGTTGCCACTGGTTCGCTTCTGAACTGGCCTGCAATCAAGAATACGAAAATCATACAGACAATCACAGCAGCCCCGATTATCAACCATTTCTTCTGCTTGTCATCCAATTTCATATACATCCTCCTCTTCCCTGCTTCTAATTTCAACCTACCATAATAACGTTCTAAAGTCTAGATTTATTCTCCAATTTAAGGAAATATAGTATGATTTTTAGCCAAACACATCGATTGATATCTTTTTTAACAGCCTCTTCAAAACACGGGGGTATAGGTTGCCTGTACTTTCATACGGATCTGCATATCCGGCAGGCGGCTTCCTCCAAATTGGACCGGTACCTGAAGCAGAAACGTGGCATCTGCCAGAAAACGCTCGCTACTGTCTGAGGTTAAAGGAACATTCTGTATGGCCACATTCAGATTTGAAATACGATATTCTTCCTTTCGGCCTCCGTCCACCAGTTTCACATGATAGCTTCCATAGTCTTCCATTCCCAGAAGGTCATCCAGGAATCCATATACGTCGCCATAATCCAGGCTTTCATCCCAGCCTCCCCCGGATGGATAGTAACCGCCTGCATATCCCTCACGCACACCATGGTATACATCATCATAGTTATCATTGACCGTGGACAGGATGGCTTCCTGTACCGCATCCCTGACACCAGCTGCAATGAGGTTCAGCCTGGCATATTCGGATATGCCGCAAAAGATGAACAGCACCACCAGGGAAGATGCAACCGCCAGAGGTATGCCATTCCCACCCTGTCCTGATATCACCTTTCTCCATCCTGCTATTTCCAGTATACTTCCCCCTTTCCCTGTGCTTTGGACTGGAGGATAACCGGAAAAGAACCAAAGCCGCCAAACAGGCCAAGGTTCATCCGCATGGTCAGAGTCACCTCCACCTCCTCATTCAGCTGGAACGGTCCCTCTCCCGACCATTCCACCTCCGGCGCAAGTCCTGTCTTTTCCCGAAGAACAGCCTCTCTTCTGCTTGTCTCCGGCCCAATCCTGCCTGCCATCTCTGCTTCCCTGCACAGTTCCTGCGCAAACGTGTCCAGCTGATTCTTAGCCACATACACGGGAAGTACATTCACAGCCAGCCCCAACACCAGGAATACACACAGCACCAGAACACATACATCAATATATCCCTCCCCCTTCTCATCTCGGATGATATCCACCGGCTCTCCTCCTTTCCTAAAACATGGCTCCCAGTGACTTGAGAATTTCGTACCCAATGATAGCCAAATACGTCATGAGAAAACATAGCAGCATAAGGAACGAAAAGATTCGTATTTTGGGTGGTATCTTCTGGGCCTCCTTCTTAAGCCGCTGCAGCTCCATCTGCTTGAAATCGTGGCTTAACAGCTGGAAATAGGCTGCGCTGTGTGGGGGGGGGGGGGGGGGGGGGGGGGGGGGGGGGGGGGGGGGGGGGGGGG
>JAJQEA010000179.1:1781-10980 GCA_021201905.1 Clostridia bacterium | reverse complement strand
GGCATGGACATACCTGCCCTGGTGCTCAAGAAAAAGCTGGATGTGAATGTGCCCATGACCCTTTACCTCATGGACTGTGTGGTTCTGGGGCTTCAGCTGATTGCGGCTGATTCCCATGCCATTCTCTACGGTATCATACTGATTATTGTATACACCATGGTGCTGAACCAGGTCCTTATGTCGGGAAATGCCAGAATACAGGTTAAGATTGTCAGCAGAAAGCATGAGGAAATCAACCGCCTCATAGCGGAGCGCATAGACTGCGGAACCTCCCTGCTGCATATGGAGACCGGTTATCTCCACAGGGAACAGGAAATGATCCTGGCGGTAATCTCCAGGCGGGATTTGCCCAGGCTGAACAGCCTGGTCATGGATGAAGACCCGGAGGCATTCATGATTATCAACCAGATTAATGAGGTCAGAGGCAGGGGCTTCACCCTCAAGAGAGTATATAAGGAAGCGCGGCAGTAGCGGTCAGGCTGTCCGGGTCACATACTGCGGAATACCGGTATGTAGAGAAGCAGGGTGATGAGCATGGCGGCCGCACACAGCAGAATCAGTACATTGACCGTAACCAGGGACATGTGGGGGAAGAGCAGCAGGAGAAAAAGCACCACGAACAGTAGGGCGGTGCAGCATTTGCCGAACCACTTGGCGCCGTTTAGCTTTTTGCCTTCCCTGAGCTTGATGGCGCCCATGACCAGCATGAAGCCTTCCTTCAGCACAAACAGGACCAGAAGAATCAGAATCAGGGGATAACGGCTCCACAGGCAGAGCAGGATGGCCCCGTGGGTCAGCTTATCGGCAAGGGGATCCAGGAATTTACCAAACTCTGTAATCATATTGAATTTTCTGGCGATCATTCCGTCGAACATGTCCGTGATGGAGGATATACCCATGACGATGGCAGCCCTGTAATAGTCTGCGTCCGTGGATGCCTTCAGGTACAGCCACACGAATACAGGAATCATGATTAGACGGAAATACCCCATCAGGTTGGGGATGGACAAAAGCTCTTTTTTTGAAATATGCCTCATAATACAGCCCTCCTCTTTGAAAATGGCAATTATTTAATTTAATTTTACTACATTTCTTGCTAAAAGAAATATTTTTTTTTATAATAAGAGTAAATTTATTTTTCACAGGGCGGGCCGTACAAGGAGGAAGGAAAATGGCAGAGGATTTTTTGTTGAAAATAAGAGGCGGGTATAACCAGTTTACGAAGGCGGAGAAAAAGGTGGCTGATTATATCCTGAGCAGCCCCAAGAAGGTTCTGTTTATGTCCATCACCGAGCTGGCCGAAGCCTGCGGGGTGGGGGATACCAGCGTGTTCCGCTTCTGCAAGACCATGAACTGTAAAGGATACCAGGAGTTTAAGATGCTTTTGTCCCTGAGCCTCCATGAGGGAAAGCAGGGGTTCGGACAGATGGAGAGCGACATAAGCCTGGAGGACTCATTTTCCCAGGTGGCGGAGAAGGTGCTGAGTTCCAATATAAAGGCCCTTAAGGAGACCCGCTCCCTGTTAAAGGAGGATGTGTTCCGGCGGGTCATTGAGTGCTTTCATAAGGCAGGGCGCATCTGTTTTTACGGCGTGGGTACCAGCATGACCACCGCCATGAAGGCGGCTGATAAGTTCTTAAAGATTGAGCCCAAGGTCTACTGCGCCCCTGATTCCCACATGCAGGCCATGATGGCCTCCACCATGTCCGACGGAGAGGTGGCTGTTATCTTCTCCTATTCCGGGGCTACCAAGGACACCATCCACGTGGCACAGCTGGCCAGGCAGGCGGGAGCGGCCATTGTCTGTGTGACCCGGTTCATCAAATCGCCTCTTACGGCCTACGCGGACCTGACGCTCCTGTGCGGGGCCAATGAAAGTCCGCTGCAGGCAGGCTCCTCCTCGGCGGAAATCAGCCAGCTTTTCCTGATTGACATGCTGTACACGGAATATTACAGGACATACTATGACAGGTGCAGCGTTAATAATGAAAAGACCTCGGCATCTGTCATGGAAAAGCTGTGCTGAGATGAAAGAAATAACGCGCCTTAAAAAAGCTTCCGGGCCGGAATCCCCAAAGGGATGTCCTGCCAGGAAGCTTTTTTAAAGGCGCGTTTATATATTGGAGCGTCTGAAATGCTCGTCATAGAGTCTTTGTGCGTAATTCAGGGCGTCCTCCGGCGTCATGACCTGGCTGTAGGCATTTTTTACTGCCATGCCTATGATGCTGAGGAAGCTGCGCTCGTCAAAGGGCTGGGTGGAGAACTCAGGGGTACGGCGGCCGTGGGCCAGTCCGAATCCGTCCTTGGCCAGGTTCAGCCAGGGGAAGGTGTTGAGTATCTCGTAATTGTCGTAGGACTTACGGCAGGGGGATACGCTGCCCAGCAGCGTGGCCGCGGAGGCCACGGGTTCGCTGCACATCCATTTGATGAAGGAAAGGGCATCCTCAGGCCGCTTGGTATATTTGGCCACACCCAGGGAACCGCCTCCGATAACAGGATTGCGGCCGGGCGTCAGAGCGTATCCGATATTTCCCGCTACCCGTGAGGAGTGGCTCAGAAGATCCGAGGCGTAGTTGCTGTAGAGGATGGCCATGGCCACATTGCCCCCCGCGAAGGTGGTGGCGGTGTTGGTCCACCAGGAACAGTACTTGGGGTCAGAGTATTCCTTCAGGGCGATAAGCTCCTTCAGGGAACCAATGGCCGCAGGGGAATTCAGGGTCACACGGCAGTCCTCGTTATATAGATTTTCCTGGTGGCTGAAGAGGCGGGCCAGGTATTCGGAGCCGGCCACCCCTGTGGATCCCAGGGTCATGGTGGCCCCGTATTCCACAGGGGAGGAGGGGGTGCATGCCTTGGTGAAGAATCCGGCAATCTGGTTGAACTCCCTGAAATCCTGGGGCGGCCTGAGCTCCTGGCGGTATGTCTCATGATACATCCTGCGGTAGATAGGACTTTCAAACAGATCCTTCCGGTAGTACAGCAGCTGTACGCTGGGGGTGGAGGGCAGGGCGTATACCCGGCCCCTCACTATGGAGTACTGGTTGATGGTCCCGTCCAGGAAGGTGTCCAGGCAGCTGGAGATATCGGGGTCAATCTGGTCCAGGGGCTGCAGAATCTTGTCCGCGAACCAGGACAGCCACGTCACGTCCAGACGCAGTACATCAAAGACGGAATCATGGCGCATATGGTTGAAGGCCTCGTATATCTCCTCATAGGAATAGATGGTGATGTTTACAGGGACCCCGGTTTTCTTGGTGTAGATACGGGACAGGTTGCGCATGGTGTAGGCGCTGGGGCTGTCCAGCGTCAGCACGTTTAAGGGCTGCTTGGAGGATGGGATGAGGATGCCCGCAAACCAGTCTCTGAAGCCGGAATTTTCCAGCAGCAGGCAGGGATATGCGCTGCCGCCCGGGGGCTCCTGGTCCGGTTTGTCCATTTCTTCCGTACCATTCTTGTTCGCCTTTTCTTCTGTTATGTCCCGGATCAGGCACTCCGCAGCAATCTTTCCCAGCTGCCGGTAGTTCAGCTCATATTTCTGGAAGTCATTTTCCGGCATGGTGAACATGGGGGACACCGTGTAAATTTCCGGGCTGTCCCCGGAATAGAAGGTGTTCCATATATCCTTGACGCTCTCCGCAAAGCCGTAGTTGGAGATAAAGATGGCCTGGGGAGCTGCGCTTCCGAACATCTGCATGATATTCTGCAGCTTGCGGTAGGGGTCTGTCTGGATGTGGTTTACCCGGCAGCCGGAGGAATCCATGACCCCCATGAACCCGTTATAGAAGTCGGATTCATTGGGCAGCTGGAGACTTCCGGTGAGAAGGCACAGGCTGGAGAAGCCGCGCTCCAGCGCCCGCAGGGCTAGCTCGCTTCCCGCCCTGTGGTAATCGAAGCCTACATAGGGGGCGGGAAAGGGAGGACGGCGTTCCGCAAATACCACATGGTCAGCCAGCATGCCCTGCTCGTCCAGATAGGGGTTGGTGTCGGTGAAGGAACAGCAGGAGACGGTTGCCATGCCCTGGGCCATGGAGGAGCGGACCTCCTGTATGGCTGCGTATTCCGCTTCCCGGTTGTCGTCGCTGCTCAGGTACTGGGCCACGCTGTAGCCGTGATTTTCCGCATAAGCCTTAAAGCTCAGATAAAAGTCGATATATTGTTTGGAACGGATGCTGGGGAGAATGACCGCAAGGGTATTGGACCTGCCCTTCCTCAACAGCTTGGCCCTTTCATTGGGCACGTAGCCAAGGGCGGCGGCAGCGTCCATGACCTGCCGTATTTTCTCGCTGCTCACGTTTCCCTTCCCGTTGAGAACGTTGGATACAGTGCCCTGGGCCACTCCGGCCGCTCTCGCAATGTCTTTAATGGTAGTCATCTGCCGGCTCTCCTTTCTAAAGATGTACTTTTAATGATGCCCTTTTAATGATGCACTTTAAATCATGCGTTTCAAGTGATATGCTTGGTTCAATTTTACCATATGGCTGGTGATTTGTAAAACTATTGTAACTACGATTCAATAAATGGCGAAATTCACAAAGGGATCCCCTTGATTAAAATACGATGAAATGTAAAAAACATGCAAAAAGTAGAAAAAATTCATGTAAAAACTAGTTTGAACACAAGATAAATGTGCAAAATGCATTAAAATAATATTGACACGTTTCAAATACAATGCTATGATGAAACTACAGAACCGATGACAAATTCCCAATAGTTTAAGAGGAGGTATGTATTGTGAAAAAAACAAAGAAGATTGCAGCAGCTGTCCTGGCCATGACTATGGCAGCAGGTCTTGCCGTCACCGGATGTTCCGGAAAGGGAGGAAGTACGGGCACGGACGCGGCACCGGCAGAGCAGTCTAAGGAAACAGCCGGAAGCGCCGGTGAGTCAAAGGACGATGCGGCCAAGGCTGACGACGGCGCCCTTCACCTTACATTTTATTACCCGGTCAATGTAGGCGGTTCCGCAGCACAGCTGATTGAGAAAATCTGTGCGGACTTTAATGCGGAGAACCCTGATATTTTCGTGGAGCCTGTCTATACCGGCAATTATGACGATACCGTTACAAAGATTCAGACAGCCATGCAGGGGGAACGCCTCCGGATGTGTTTGTAAGCCTTGCGACCCAGCGCTTTACCATGGCCTCCACAGGCATGGCCATGCCTCTGGACGAGCTGATTGAGGCTGACGGGGATGAGGGAAAGGCTTATATCGATGATTTCCTTCCGGGCTTCATGGAAGATTCCTATGTGGACGGAAAGATTTACTCTATTCCTTTCCAGAGAAGCACCATGGTACTGTATTACAATAAGGATGCCTTCAAGGAAGTGGGTCTGGACCCGGAAGCACCTCCCACCACCTGGGAAGAGCTGGCTGAGTACGGCCAGAAGCTGACGGACGACGGCCGCTATGGCGTGGGCATCGCCCTGAACTCCGGTTCCGCACAGTGGGCGTTCACAGGCTTCTGCTTACAGAACAGCACCGACGGACAGAACCTGATGAGCGAGGACGGCAAGAGCGTATATTTCAATACGCCGGAAAATGTGGAAGCGCTTCAGTTCTGGCTGGATCTCCAGAATGAGTATAAATGCATGGCAGAGGGCATTGTACAGTGGACCGACCTGCCCACCCAGTTCCTGGCAGGCGAAGTGGCTATGATTTACCACACCACCGGCAACATGGCCAACATCCACGACAATGCGGATTTTGACTTCGGAACCGCTTTCCTTCCGGCTCACAAGAGAATCGGCGCTCCTACAGGAGGCGGCAACTTCTATATCTCCAGCAACATTTCCGAGGACAGGGTGCAGGCTGCGTGGAAGTTCATCAAGTTTGCAACCTCCACGGACAGGGCGGCGCAGTGGAGCCTGGATACAGGTTATGTGGCCACAAGACAGTCCTGCTTTGACACGGACCTGATCAAGGATTATTATGCAGAGGTTCCCCAGGCAGCCGTTGCTTATGAGCAGCTTCCATACGCAAAGCCTGAGCTTACTACATACAATGCGGCAGAAATCTGGAGAGTGTTAAACGACAACATCCAGGCGGCCGTGGTTGGCGATATGTCCGCCCAGGAGGCGCTGGACGCAGCCCAGGAGCAGGCAGAGGAAGTTCTGTCAGAGTACCAATAGAACAAATGAAACATCAACGTAATACCTGTTAGGAAAGAATAAGGCGCTGTGGCCCGGTACCATGTGCGGCAAAGGCAAGGCTTTTGCCCCGCATCCGGGCATATACAGCGCCTTAAGAGACCGGGGCATGGCCCAGGCCGCGGCCCGGCAGGCGGAATATGAAAAGGCTGGTGAGAGGATGAAAACCAAGACAAAGAAGCAGCGTGAAATCAGGAATAATGCGACGGCCTGGGCTTTGATGGCCCCGGCGCTTATATTTATGCTGGCATTTACAGTGTTCCCCATATTCAGGAGCCTGTATCTAAGCCTTTCAAAGTACAAGCTTGGTATGGACGGCGCCGAGTTCATCGGCCTTGAGAATTATGTGAAGCTGGCCGGTTCCAAGCTGTTCTGGAAGGTAATGAAAAATACCATTGTATTCGCTCTTATGACGGTGATTCCCAGTATGGCGGTGGGCCTTGGTCTGGCGGTTCTGGTAAACCGCAAGGGAAAACGGGTGGGATTCATCCGCACGGCCTATTTTTATCCGGTGGTCATGCCCATGATTGCCATTGCCAGTGTGTGGATGTTCATTTATATGGCAAAGAACGGACTCTTTGACCAGCTGTTGATAGCCATCGGATTAAAACCCATGAATGTGCTGTCCAGCAAGAATACGGTGCTTCCGGCCATGGCGGTGATGTATGTCTGGAAGGAGGCGGGATACCTGATGGTGTTCTTCCTGTCCGGTATCCAGAGCATATCCGATGAGGTGATGGAGGCTGCCAGGATTGACGGGGCGGGAAACTGGACCGTGTTCAGGCGCATTACCATGCCCCTTCTGGCTCCCACCTTCCTGTTTGTGTCCACCATCGCGTTTACCAACTGCTTTAAGCTGGTGGACCATGTGGTCATCATGACAGAGGGAGCGCCCAACAATGCAAGCACCCTGCTTCTGTACTACATATACCAGCAGGGCTTCACAAACTTCAACTACGGCGTATCATCAGCCCTGACCGTAATCATGCTGGGACTTCTGCTAGTGGTGTCCCTGCCGAGATTTATCAGCCAGGATAAGAAGATACATTACAATTAAAGGAGGGAGCCGGTATGAAACAAGTTAAAAGTACTGCAATTTCTGTTTTCGCCCTGGCCCTGGCGCTTATGTGGCTGGCTCCTCTGGTCTGGCTGGTGGGGACCGCCTTCAGCGAGCCTACCTTCCATATGACCTTTCTTCCCAACAGCCGTTTTACCTTTGGGAATTTGTCCTATGTATGGAATGCCATTCCCTTTGCCCGGTATTACCTGAACACACTGATACTGGTGGTGGTGACCTTCTGCGTGCAGTTTGTCACGTCCACTCTGGCTGCCTATGCGCTGGCTGTTATGGATTTTAAGGGACAGACCCTGGTGTTTGCCGTTATTTTCATGCAGATCATCATTCCAAATGACGTGCTTATCACGCCTAACTTCATGACCCTGGCTGACATGGGGCTTACCGACACCAAGGTGGGCATCATGCTGCCGTTCTTTGGAAGCGCGCTGGCCATTTTCCTGCTGAGACAGCATTTCAAATCCATACCAAAGGCGCTGGCTGAGGCGGCCAGAATTGACGGAGCCAACACATGGCAGACCATCTGGAGGGTGTACATGCCCTGCGCAAAGCCTGCCTATATGTCCTTTGCGGTTATTTCCGTCAGCTACCACTGGAATAACTACCTGTGGCCTCTGATTGTGACCAATTCACCCTCCAACCGCACGCTGACCGTGGGGCTTGCCATCTTCGCCAAGTCCAAAGAGGCCAACATGCAGTGGGCTAATGTCTGCGTAGCCACCTTTATCATTATCCTGCCGCTGCTCATAGCGTTCTTCTTCCTGCAAAAGCAGTTTATGAACAGCTTTGTCAGCGCCGGAATCAAAGAGTGATTAGAGGGTATTGATTTAGAGGGTATGAAACCAGTTATGAGAGGAGAAGTGTTATGAAACTGCATTTTTTCGGATGCGGCAGCGCCTTTAACCCTGCTATGGGAAATACATCTGCCTGGTTTGAGATGGACGGATGCCTGTACCTGGTGGACTGCGGCGAAACGGTCTATGAGCTTCTGATGAAGCGCAGCAATCTCAGGGAATACAGGCAGATATATGTACTGCTGACCCATCTTCACGCGGACCATGTGGGAAGCCTTGGGTCCTTGATTTCTTACAATTACTGTATCCTGGGAAGAAGAATCTGCGTGATTCATCCCAGGGAAACCGTGGTGGAGCTTCTGCGGCTTATGGGCATCAAGGATGAATTTTACAATTATTACCAGGAGCTTCCGGAGGAGGTGGGCTGCCTTCGTGCTGAACCGGTGCCGGTGGAGCACGCGGACAATATGGACTGCTTCGGGTACATTCTGGAGACAGAGAAAATGAGGATTTATTACAGCGGTGATTCCGCCCGGATGCCGGAGCGGATCGCCGGCATGCTTAAGGACGGGAAGCTGGACGCGGTTTACCATGACACGTCCCTCCACAATCCGCCAACCCCCAGCCACTGCTATGTGGGAGTGCTGGAGGAGACGGTTCCGGAGGAGCTGAGGCATAAGGTATACTGTATGCACCTGGACGGGGAGTGCAGGGATATGCTGAAGTCCAAAGGATTCCGGGTGGCAGAGGTTGAATAAATGAGATGTTGCTGAGTGCGGGAATGCCCCGGCGAAGGATGAAAGATTCCTTTGCCGGGGATTTTTTGTGTAAAAATTACCGGGCTGCGGCCAGGTAAAATGAGGACCAGTATCTTCGTATGGTCCAAACATCTAAAATCACCCCACAAAATATAAAAATCACCGCATTGAAACACGAATGTGCATAATGTATGATTAATGTGTAGAAAATAATCACTGGTTGTATAAAATATACAACTGGAGATTGAGCCACTGCACCAAGTGATGATAACGGGCAACTGCACTAAGCTCGAAAAGACCTCGCTAAGTGCCAGTGGCATGTATCGCACGTAAGCGCCTGAAGGACAGGCGCCAAGTGCTCATAACGAGCCACTGCACTAAGCTCGAAAAGACCTCGCTAAGTGCCAGTGGCATGTATCGCACGTA
>JAJQEA010000179.1:0-1681 GCA_021201905.1 Clostridia bacterium | reverse complement strand
AGCGCCTGAAAGACAGGCGCCAAGTGCTCATAACGAGGAGGAGAAGGGATGAAACGAAGATTAGCATTACTACTTGCAGCCGCAACAACAATCTCTCTGATGGGGTGCGCCACTTCCAACCAGAAGCCGGCAGAGACAACTGCTGCAGCCCAGACACAGGAGGCCAAAGCTGAGACAGAGCAGTCAGAGAAGGCAGAGGCGGCAGAGGGAGCCAAGGAGACGGAGAGCCAGGAAGCTGAGCCGGAAAAGGGAGGGTATGCTGTCCAGCCGCGCTCCATCAAGGACAGGACGCTGAAGGTGGGACTGATTCCTGTAACTATGAACACGGCCTACACCATGACCATCAATGGGGCCAAGAAACAGATAGAGGACAAGGGACTGGATATAGAACTTCTGGTACAGGCTCCGGCCAGCAATACAAGCACCATCACAGAACAGGGCAATATTATGGAGAGCATGATACAGCAGGGAGTGGACGCCATTGCGCTGGCAACGGAGAGCGACAACTCCATGCTCCCCTATCTGAGGGCGGCGGCAGAAGCGGATATTCCGGTATTCCTGTTCAATATGACGGAACTGGACAAGGACAACATCTACTATGTTTCCAGCATCGGATATGACCAGTACAACGCGGGCCTGGAAATCGGCAAATATGTGGCGGAGCATTACGGGGACAAGGATGTGAAGCTGGCCATACTGGAAGGATATGCGGGCATTGTAAATACCATGAGAATCGACGGCTTTAAGGAAGGCATAGAGGGCAAGGATAATATCCAGATAGTAGCCTCCCAGACAGCTGACTGGACGAGAGAGAAGGGACAGAGCGTCACCGAGAGTATACTTACCTCCAATCCGGACATCAACCTGATTTTCGGTGATTACGATGAGATAGTGCTGGGCGGCCTGGTATCCATCAAAGAAAGAGGCCTTTTGGACCAGATTGATACCATCGGATACGGATGCACCAAGGACGGTGTGGCGGCGATTGAGAACAATGAGATGACTGCCACCATCGACGTGGGCGAGTACGGTACAGGCATTGATATCATCGACGCAGTGAACGATTTCTGCATCGAGGGCAAGAATGTGGAAAAGGTAATCAACCGGCCTTCCAAGGTATATGACAAGAACAACATAGGCGAGCTGGACAGGGTGATATTTGAATAATGACGGACTCATGGGCACGGCAGAAATGAATGCTGTGCCCGTCTTATATCAGGAGGAATCTGTATGGGGAATAAAAGAATGTTTATTATACCGGGCGGCATGATTGAATGCGACCTGGCCAATATGGTGGCCATGCCCACGCTGGCAGATGCGGACCACAAGGAAACCGTGAGCCGCTGGGTGAAATCACCTGTCTATTATGTGCTCATAGAAAATGAGGAGGGACCGGTCCTGTTTGACACAGGATGCCATCCTGATGCAATGACAAAACGGTGGGATATGGGAAACAGGAAGCGGACTCCGGTGGCCCTGGAGGAAGGCCATTTTGTGGTAAATGCCCTTGGGGGGCTGGGATACAGGCCGGACGATATTCCGTGGGTTGTGGTATCCCATCTTCATGAAGACCATGCAGGGGGGGGGGGGAGGAGTTTTTTAAAAATTAACGGATTCTTGTTATTTACCGGGCGTTTAAACAACCCCTTCCCATTTTCGGATTGGGAAGAACCTAAGGGGG
>JAJQEA010000157.1:7096-10987 GCA_021201905.1 Clostridia bacterium | reverse complement strand
TATATTATATGGGCGCAACAGATTGTTGCGTGACACCGGAACCAAAAGCAGGTAATATGAAACCATAATACAGACCCATTATAAAATGGTTCCGGGAGGTATCGCCATGAAGAATGCAGTAGGGAAAAACATCGTAAAATTGAGGAAGGAACAGGGAATGTCCCAGGAGCAGCTGGCCCGGAAGCTTCACGTCACCCGCCAGGCCGTGTCCAATTGGGAAACAGGCAGGAGCCAGCCGGATCTGGATATGCTGGAGGCCCTGGCCGGTGCCTTTGAAACCGATATTCTTGTGGTCATATACGGGCAGATGCCGGCCAGCGCGGAGGAGGAAATCAGGGCTGCCGGCAGAAAGAACCACCTGAAAAAGGCCGTGTCCTGGGGCATCCTGACACTGGCCTCTTACCTCATTCTGGCAGCACTGGAACGTCATCTGGACCTGCTCAGAACACGGACCTACAATTCCTTGCCTTATATGCTGCTGCATACATTGGTCATGCCCCTTGCAGGTGTGGGAATCGCAGTCACTCTGATGCATGTGCTGAATGTGGCAGGCACGGTGCGGATAGCAGAGCCTTCCATGAGAAAAAAACTCCTGCTGTTTGGAGGGCTGTCTGCCGCATTCTATATGTTCTGTATGCTTTGGCTGTTTGTGCCCCTTCCGTCAGCCCCAGGAGCCCCTCTGTGGATTTGGCATATGTCTTGTTCCGTTTTCCCCCATGTCCTGTTCTTTTCCATGGGACTGCTCCTTTACCTTGGACTGGATATGTGAGTTAACGGCCGGTTATTACGGTCTATTTGGCCCGGCCCAGTTCCAGGGCCTCATTGCAGGACGCATCAATGGCGGCGGCAACCTCCGCCGGGCTTTTCGTTCCCTTGAGCAGATCCTGGATGTTGAGATAGAACACATCCCGCACCCCCTGCCAGTTCAGGTTGTCCAGATGGACAATGGTGGTCAGATTTTCTTCATTCTCGCTGTAAGCCTTTATCATCGGTATCTCATCCTTATATTGATTCATGACCGACTGGTTGACAGGAAGCGTTCCCAGCGTGTATTTTATCAATTCCTCATCCGTATAAATATAGCGGATAAAATCCTTTGCAGCCTGTATTTTTTCCTTGTCTCCGTTATCAAATACGCAGAAACCATTGGTGGTCGTGGTGGCATAACCCTTTCCGTCCAAAGCCGGGAAATTGACCAAAAAAACATCCAGCCCACGGACCTGGCAATCCGCCAGGTTTGTCATGTTGGCCATGCAGATGGCCAGCTGGCCATCATAGAACAGGTTGACCGAATCAATAAATTCCAGGTTTTCCGCGTTTTCAGGCACATAGCCCTGCTCATCCAGAGAGCAAAGCCAGGTAAGGGCCGCGATTCCCTCCGGGGTGTTAACGGCAAAATTCCCGTTTTCGTCATACAGGCTGCCGCCCATGGCCTGAAGCAGCATCATGATGTGGCTGTCGCCCTGACTGTTGCGGGCGTACATCATAAAGGCGTAGGTGCTCTCATCTATGAAGGAGGCATCCAGCCCCTGAAGCACTGTGTTGAAATCTTCCGTTGACCAATGGGCGATGGTATCCTGTTCAGGAATAAATTTCTCCAGCCCGGCCTTTTCCATCATGGTCCTGTTGACAGCCAGCGTGTTCTGCAGCTGCTGATAGGGCATAACGTAGACGTGTCCCTCATAGGTGTTCTGTCTCCAGATGGTTTCGCTGATATCGCCGCGCAGTTCCTTGTCGATGATGTCATCCAGCGGCACAAGCAGTCCCTGTTCCGCCCAGGAGGAGGTATTCCAGGAACCCGCAAAGAAGAAATCCACCGCCTCCTCTGTGCCTGCTTTATCCAGCACCTGTTCCTTTTCGTCGGTGTAATTAAAGCGGTTGAAGTCAAAGACCACCTCTTTGTCATATTGGGCGCTGAACCGTTTGGCAGCCTCCTCCAGCAGGTCAATGGCCTCCACCTCGCCCTTGCCCGGCACATTGCCCAGTCCAATGGGCGGTGACGTGACTTTGATAGCGATTGGCTCCCTTTGTCCTTCCGGCTCCTTGACAGCTCCCTGAGCCCCGCATCCCGCCATGGAAAACCCCACGCCCATAATGAAACATATATATAACCATTTCTTTATCATAGCTGTCCACCTCGTTTTTTATATATCCGGTTTTATACGCGCAATTTTCTCCAGCAGTTTTGCGACATCCAAAGGTTTTGTAATGGTGTCATTCATTCCCGATTCCAGCGCCCTGTCCAGATCCTCCTGGAACGCGTTTGCCGTCACCGCAAAAATCGGGATTGTCCCGGCATCCGCACGGCGGCTTTGCCGGATGCGGCCGGATGCTTCATATCCGTTCATTACCGGCATCTGCACATCCATCAGAATCAAATCATAGGTGTATGGGGGACTGGCCAGGTAAATATCCACGGCTTCCTTTCCGTTGACAGCCTCTGTCAGGATGCAGCCCTGTTCTTCTAAAATTGTTTTGATAATCATCCGGTTCAGTTCGTTGTCTTCCACAATTAAAATATGACGGTCCTTTATATCAGCCGCGTTTTTCTGAGGGCTTTGGGCCTTCGCCAAACCGTGTCTGTTTGAGATCCGAAACGGAATTGAAATAGTAAAAACAGTGCCCTGATCCGGTACGCTGTCCACGGAAATCGTTCCCTCCATCTTTTCCACCAGATTCTTGCTGATGGTAGTACCAAGCCCTGTACCGTTTTTATAGATTGTCCGGTTTTCCTGCTCAAAGGGCTGCCAAATCCGCTCCAGAAACTCAGGACTCATTCCGCACCCAGTATCCCTGATTACAAAGGTGGTGTCCGCGATTCCATTTTCAATGGTCTGGGTGGCGGTCAGAGTCACCATTCCGCCCTCCGGCGTGAATTTGATCGCATTTCCCAGGATATTCATAAGGATCTGCTTGAGGCGGATTTGATCGCCTGTGACCCAACTCTGTTTCAGGCTTTGGTACTCCATTGAAAAAGCAATGCGCTTATCATGAGCCTGGGTTTCCAGCAGCTTTCCGACTTCAGACAGAAGTTCATTCAAATTCAAATCCCGGCATATGAGCTCCATCTGCCCGCTTTCGATTTTGGACATATCCAGAACATCATTGATAATGTCCTTTAAAAATGTAGTTGTGACCAGCGCTTTCTGGAGATATTCCGTCAATTTTTTTGTCATCCAGGTGCTCCTGCATCAAATAGCAGAGTCCTGAAATACCGTTGAGAGGCGTCCTGATTTCGTGGCTCATATTTGCCAAAAATTTGGTTTTTGTCTGCTCCACAATGCGAAGGGTCTTTACCTCGTTGATCTTTCGGTAGATGAAAACAACGGCACCCAGACAGGTAATTCCTATCAGCACAAAAAATACCAGCGACTGCATCAGCAGGAGACGCACCTGATCCGTCGTGACCTTGTCGGAGAGCTGGACCACCAGATACCAGCCGGAATGGTAGGCATCATTTAACGGCTCAATCAGAGTATAAAAACCCTCTCCATCCAGAGTGAAGCGGAAAAGCTGCCGTTCTCCCTTTTGGATGCCGGTTTGGATATCCGTCTGGGTGTAATGATCCTGCAAGACGGCTTTTGCCAGGAGGCTCAGATAGTTGTTGGATATGTCGCTGTCGTAAACCGTGCTGGCTGTGACAATTTCTCCTGAGGACTGCATAACAATCATCATACCCAGCTGGTCAAAGCTTTCCAGCTGCATCTGTTCCTCAATAGAAGTGATGGGAACCAGGCCCACAATACCTGCTATGTATTCACCGCCGCACTCCACAGGCGCGGACAGATGCATCCCAAAAACCACATATTCCCCCCAATGTTCCCTGGAGCTTTCACGGTAAACCGCGGCAAAGGATGTGTCCGTGTCCAGATAATTATCCTAACAGGTCAT
>JAJQEA010000157.1:361-7086 GCA_021201905.1 Clostridia bacterium | reverse complement strand
TTCCAGGTCATGTCCTCTAAATCGCTCATCAACGCAGTCTGGGAGTAGACCGTTTTGGTGTCCATGACCAGGTACAATCTCTGAAACGTCCCGGAAACAACATTGAGCTTCAGGTCCGCAAGTATCTCCGGCATGGTATAACCTCTGGAAGCATCCACGCGGTTTACTATGGTTTCAAGGGCCAGACGCTTACTGTCCATTTGGTTTATCATATTTTGCTGGTCATGCTCGGCAATCTGTTCCATAAAAGAGATGGTGATGGCATATATGACATCCCGGACACTTTTCTGATAAATCAGATATCCCACAGAAACAAGGGATAGAATGGCGGTAACCAATGCCAGCATAGGGAAAAACCTTTGCTTTTTCTTATTCAACAAAGTCCTGCACTTCCTTTCCGCCATGCCCGCGTATGTTCTCCTGGGTTTCAGCTTTTGAGACCAGCCAAATGGCGTTCTATTCTTGGAACCTTATCCAAATTATTATAAACCAGAAGCCCATATTTTGCAATATGCAACTACGCTGTCAATTCCTGCAGCTGTACCAAAAATGAAACCAAAGTCGCCATTTTAAGAAAATCATGTTATAATCTGGAGACAGGCCATTTGCGCCTTTTGAACATTCCAAACCCACCCCCATCCAATACCAACGGATATTCTGAACGTGAGGAGACTGCCACATGATAAACGTCGAATTTCACAACACAGTGGAGGATTCCCTGCTGAAGTTTGCTGTCATCCTGTCCCGATACCAGGGCAAATGGCTGTTCTGCCAGCACAGGGACCGGGATACCTACGAGTGCCCCGGAGGCCGCAGGGAAGCAGATGAAACGATAGAACACACGGCCCGCAGGGAATTATACGAAGAGACCGGGGCAATCGGCTTTACCCTGACGCCGTTAAGCGCATATTCGGTCCGTGAGACCTGGAAAGGCACGGATACTTCCGTCATAAACTACGGAATGCTCTATTACGGCCATATCACAGAACTGGGACCCATGCCGAAAGGGTATGAGATAGCCCGTGTAGCCCTGTTCAGGGAACCGCCCGGTAACTGGACCTATCCGGACATCCAGCCGGTTCTGCTGGAGTATCTAAAAGCCCGGCTTCTGGGGTCAGGGGAAGATAAGGGCGAAATGATTTCTGATTGTCACTTCCGGTAATTCCTGTTATAATGGTATGGAAATACGGAGGTTTGTAATGATACTGATGAATGAAATACCAGACCGGTTCTGGAGCCTGTTCCGCTCTGTCAACCGGTCTACTTACATAGAAGCCCTTCTCAAAATCAATGAGGAATACGAGTACAGCAATTACTTCCTCAGCAGGGAAGTCTGCATCCAGCTTTTAAGCGAATATTTCTCCCGGAAAAAATATGTCATATGGCAGGATGAGACCGAGGATGACTGGGATGAACTGGAACCGCCTGCCACCAGGGTTCTCAACTGGCTGCTGCGGACCGGCTGGCTCCGCAAGGTGGATGATTACGCCAGCATGACGGTCAACATCGTTATCCCGGATTACGCCGCGGTGATGATTGAGGCATTTTCCCGTTTGTCTAACGACGATGAGGACGAGACCCAGGTCTATATCCAGAATGTCTATGCCATTCTATTTTCTCTGAAAAACGACCCCCGCTCCAGCGTCAGCCTGTTAAACACGGCTCTCGTAAACACGAAAAAACTGAACAAGTCCCTTCAGGACATGCTTCACAATATGGATAAGTTCTTTGGCAGCCTGCTGGAACAGAAGAATTACGGGACTCTGTTAAAGGAGCACCTGGAAGGATACGTGACGGAAATTGTCAATAAAAAATATCATATATTAAAAACCTCGGACAATTTTTATCTCTACAAGACAGACATTAAATCCTGGATAGCCGCCATGCGGGAGGACAGTTCCTGGATCAATATAATGTGCGCCAAAAGCGCGGCTTCGACCAGGGGGCAGAAGAAGGCGCCCCTGACAGAATACGATATTGTGGAGAAGCTGGACCAGCTGGAGCGTGGGTTTGACGATATCGAACACCGCATCTCCAACATGGACAAGGAGCACAGCCGTTATGTCAAGGCAACAGTCACGCGTCTCAATTACCTGTTAAACCAGGAGGACAACATGAAGGGGCTTGTCATCAAGCTTCTGAACCATATGTCGGAATACGGCTGTCTGGAAGAGGAGCTGGCGGCTGTAAGCGCCAGGATGAACCTGTCCCAGATCACCATACTGTCAGAAAAATCCCTGTACAAACGCCGTAAGACCAAGGCGGATTTCACGGAACAGTTAAAGGATGAGGAAGAATCCGAGGAACTGTCCATGGAGGAGGTCCTGAACCTGAACAAGGTCAGGAACCGTTACAGCCAGAAGGAGATTGAGGCATTTATAGAAGGCGGCATGGCAGACGGGAAAATGGTGGTGGACGAACACACCATACACTCAGACCATGACTTTGAAAAACTCATACTGGCCTATGACTATTCCACCAGGAGAAAGAGCCCATATAAGGTGGAAGAGGACGATCCGGAAATGGTACACCGCGGCGGCTATACCTATCCAAGGCTGGTATTTGTCAGGAGGACAAGATAGTGGAAAACATGGAATTGGAAAACAGCGTGACAGACATCGCGCCTGGGGCCGGATACACCGGAAACGACATCCCTTACTACGACAATCTGATGCAGTCGGAGCAGTCGGAAGTGACGGAAATCATCCGCCTCCTGTGGCGCCAGACGTTCATACTGGAACATAAATATGACAAGCGTACCGGAAGATTCCAGTACAACAGAGACTACCGGGTATGCAGCAAGCACCTGGAATTTATCAAGAATTATTTTGCCATCAGCAGAGTGGAGCTGCGTGAAAACAGCCAGATGGGCGTCATGTACATCCAGGGTGAAAATGTGATGGGAGAGAAGCTGCCCCGCCTCGCCACCCTGTACCTGCTGGTGCTGAAGCTGATATACGATGAACAGATGGAAAGCGTTTCCACCAGTGTCAACGTCTATACATCCCTGTGTGAAATCCATGAAAAGCTGGGCAATTACAGGCTGTTTAAGAAGCAGCCCGCGCCCACGGATATACGCCGGGCAGTCACCCTTTTGAAAAAATACCAGGTCATTGAACCTTTGGACCTGTTAGAGGACTTAAAAAGCGAAAGCCGCATGATTATATATCCCTGCATCAACGTGGTGCTTATGGGAGACGATGTGCGCCAGCTTCTTTCCTCCTTTGATGAGGATACGGATGACAGCGCAGTCCAGCTGAAGGCCGAACTGGAGGAGGAAGACGCTGAGGAAATGACAGCAGAGGAAGGAGAACCATGGAACAGAAAATAGCAAACGACCGTTTTCTCGCCCTTTCCAGGATATGTTTGAATAACTGGCACTATATAACGAAAAGGACCCTGTCCTTTCATGATGAAATCAACTTTTTCACCGGACATTCCGGCAGCGGCAAGTCCACGGTCATAGACGCCATGCAGATTGTGCTCTACGCCAATACGGACGGCTGCGGCTTCTTCAACAAGGCTGCTGCCGATGACTCTGACCGCAGCCTGATTGAATACTTAAGAGGTATGGTAAATATCGGTGACAACAACGAATTTTCCTATCTGCGCAACCAGAATTTTTCCTCCACCATTGTACTGGAGCTGAAACGAAGCGATACAGGCCAGTGCCAGTGCGTGGGAATTGTCTTTGATGTGGAGACAGCCACCAATGAGATAACCCGCCGCTTCTTCTGGCACAAAGGCCCCATGTGGGACAATGGCTACAGGGGCGGGAAGCGGACCATGTCCATCGTGGAAATAGAGGACTATCTTCAGGCCAATTACAGCAGGGAGGATTATTTCCTGACCTCCCACAACGAGCGTTTCCGCCGGATCCTCTATGACTCCTACCTGGGCGGCCTGGACTGCGAAAAATTCCCCCTTCTCTTCAAACGGGCCATCCCCTTCAGAATGAACATCAAGCTGGAGGATTTTGTAAAGGAATACATCTGCATGGAGCAGGACATCCACATCGAGGACATGCAGGAAAGCGTCATGCAGTACGGCCGCATGAGAAAGAAAATCAAGGATACATGTGCGGAAATCCAGTCCCTCAAACAGATTGAGGAGCGGTTCCAAAACTATGGGGACAAGGAACAGCAGCTCAAAAAATCTTCCTACTTTGTGCAGAAACTGGAGATTCTGCAGCTTCAGTCAGAGGTCCGCACCCTGGCCCAAAAGGCAAAGCTGGCGGGAGAGGATCTGGAAAAGCCGATCCAGGCCAGAAGCTCCGTGGACGAACAGATTGTTGAACTGACCCGTCAGAGCGACTAGCTGCTGCGCCGTCTCGCCTCCACTCGGTACGAGGACCTTAAAAACCAGCTTAAGAGCATGAATGAACTGTTGGATCAGCTGGGGAAAAGCGAGGCCAGGTGGCAGCAGGCCACAGATGCCTTAAAGCGCTGGGAGGAGGAGGACATTACCTCCAACCAGACTCTTTGGGATATAGAGGAATTTGAAAACCGCACCATTGATTTGGAGACATTGGAGCGCCTGAAAAAATCCATGGCATCCATGCGCTCAGACATGGAAAAGCAGCATCAGGAGGCGGCTTCCGCCCTCAGGGAGCTCAAAAAGCAGGAAAAGCAGACAAGGGATGAACTGGAAAAGCTTCGTTCCGGCAGCAAGGCCTATCCCAAATACCTGGAGAATGCCAGGAGCTACATCCAGCGCCGCCTTCTGGAGGAAACGGGTAAGAGCGTGGATGTGCATGTGCTGGCCGATCTGCTGGATGTAAAGAGAGATGAGTGGCGCAGTGCGGTGGAGGGCTATCTGGGAAACAACAAATTAAATCTGGTGGTGGCTCCTAAATACGCCAGGACCGCCCTGGAAATCTACGGAGAGCTGGATAAAAAGGAATACTTTAACGTAGCTGTGCTGGACACGGAAAAGGCATCCCAGAACCAGCCCCAGGTACAAAAAGGCGCCCTCTCAGAGGAAGTGACTGTGAGGGAATCCTACGTAAGGCCCTATATGGACCTGCTCCTTGGCAGGGTCATCAAGTGCGGCACCATAGATGAATTAAGGGAATGCCGTATGGGCATCACCAGCAGCTGCATGCTCTACCACACCTTCCGCCTGCAGCACATCAACCCGGATAACTACACAAAATTTGCCTATATCGGCAAGGACAGCGTCCGGAGGCGTATCCGTCTTTTGGAACAGGAGCTGGCGGCCCTGGATGAAAAGAAAAAGCCATTGGAGGAGACGGTCAGGGAAGCCCTTAGAATCCTGGCGCTTCCCTGGCTCTCAGCTGAGCCCCCGGAATACATGGACTGGCTGAAGGACATAAACAGCTATAAAGCCAAGGACCGTGAAAAGAAAAAGCTGATACAGAAGCTGGAGCTTTTAAAGGAGCAGAACGTAGACCAGTTGGAACGGGACCGCCAGGCGGTCATCACACTCTGCGACGGCAAAAAGAGGGAGAGGGACAGCCTGACTGTGCTCATCCGCGACAAAGAGCGGGAGATAGAAGGATACCGGAATAAGTCCATTGACAGCCAGTCCATCCTCACGTCAAAGGAACGGGAGTTAACGCAGAATCCTGACTATGACAACGAACTGGACGCCTATCTGTCCTCCAGGGATACGGTGCGCTATGACAGGGAAAAGGAGACCTATACTGTCCGGTGCAGCAAGCTGTCTGAGGCCAGGGAAGCAGCCTTCCAGGAGCTTGTGACGGTCAGGACCAGCTATATCCGGACGTATCCCAACCGCAATTTCCCGGTAAACGCCAGAGACAACGCTGTCTATGATCGCCTTTTAAGCGCCCTGAAATGTGACAATCTGGAAGAATACAAGCAGAAAGCAACGGAACAGGCCAAATCCGCGGTAGAGCATTTCCGGGATGACTTCATGTATAAAATCCGCAGCGCAATCCGGGAGGCACTGATCCGCAAGGATGAGCTGAACCGCATCATCAGCCGCCTGGATTTCGGAAAGGACAAGTACCAGTTTATGATTGGCCGCAACAAGGGACCTGACGGCCGGTTCTACGATATGTTTATGGATGATTCACTGGACATCAATCCGGCGGACCTCAATTATTCCTATGAAAACCAGATGGACCTGTTTACCATTGAGCATGAAAAGCAGTACGGGGATTTGATGAATGAACTCATCAGCATTTTTATTCCCCCGGAAAACGCCACCCCGGAGCAGATGGACGAGGCCAGGCGGAACATGGATAAGTATTCCGATTACCGCACCTACCTGTCCTTTGACATGCAGCAGCTCATACAGAACCAGGATGAGGTCATCAAAATCCGGCTGAGCAAGATGATTAAGAAGAATTCAGGCGGAGAAGGCCAAAACCCGCTGTATGTGGCCCTTCTGGCCAGTTTTGCCCAGGCCTACCGCATCAATCTGCCCTCCAAGGTAGAGCGCAATCCGACCATACGTCTGGTGGTACTGGACGAAGCATTTTCCAAAATGGACGGTGAGAAGGTTGCCAGCTGTATTGAACTGATCCGCGGACTTGGGTTCCAGGCCATCATCAGCGCCACCAATGACAAAATCCAGAATTACGTGGAAAACGTGGACAAGACCTTTGTCTTTGCAAACCCCAACAAGAAGTCCATATCCATCCAGGAATTTGAACGGGAGCGATTTGTGGAGCTGATGCGGGATGAAGAAGACGGGAATGAATTCGGGGATTCATGATAGAAACCGTCATTTATTTC
>JAJQEA010000157.1:0-351 GCA_021201905.1 Clostridia bacterium | reverse complement strand
ATTTCTACAAAAAAATAAAAAAAGTTTGCAAAATATCTTAAAATGGAATAAAATAGTAAAAATACCACTTTTACAGGAGGAATTTTATAAGAGAAAATCAAACAGTCGAAAGGAGAGGTTTTGCATGATTGAAACAAAGGAATTTATGGACAACTTGAGCCAGTGGTCAGACATTTGTCTGAGTGATGAGAGGATTGATTTGGAACTGTATGAAAAGTACGACGTGAAGCGTGGGCTCCGTGATAAAAACGGAAACGGCGTGGTAGCGGGTCTGACGAAGGTGTCCAAAATCGAAGCCAACAAAGTAGTGGATGGAGTAAAGGTCCCCTGCGAAGGAAAACTATTTTACAG
>JAJQEA010000338.1:1350-10997 GCA_021201905.1 Clostridia bacterium | reverse complement strand
GATCAACAGCGGAATCGAGGATGTGGATGCCAAATATAAAAACCCCAGGAACCTGTGCAGCGGCTCTGTCCGCCAGCTTAACAGCCAGATCACGGCGGAACGGAATGTGCATTTTGAGGCATTTGCCCTGGTGAAGGCGGATGGGGTGGACTTCCACAATTCCAGGAAAGCCCAGTTTGAGTGGCTGAAGGGACAGGGATTTGAGGTGGTCCACTATGAAGAGGTGGATGGGGGAAACCTGCCTGAGGCGGTGGAGAAGTTTGCCAAAGCAGTGGAGGGAAACGATATTCCCTCTGACGGCCTGGTGCTGACCTATGATGATATTGCTTACGGCGAATCTCTCGGACGAACAGCCAAGTTCCCGCGCAATTCCATTGCTTTTAAGTGGAAGGATGAAATCAGGGAGACCACTCTATCTTATATTGAGTGGAGCGCTTCCAGGACAGGTTTAATCAATCCGGTGGCTGTGTTTGAGCCGGTGGAGTTAGAGGGAACCACGGTCAGCAAGGCCAGTGTCCACAATCTGAGCATCATGGAGGGGCTGGAGCTGGGTGTGGGAGATACCATAACCGTGTATAAGGCCAACATGATTATCCCCCAGATAGAGGAGAACCTGACCCGGAGCGGCGTAAAGGACATACCGCAGGAATGTCCCGTATGCGGAGGCAGAACGGAAATCTGCAAGGTAAATGATGTAAAGAGCCTTTACTGCACCAACCCTGACTGCCAGGCCAAGAAGATAAAGAACTTTACCCTGTTTGTCAGCCGCGATGCCCTTAACATTGACGGCTTGTCCGAGGCTACCCTGGAGAAATTTATCCAGGCTGGCTTTATTCATGAATTTGCAGATATATTCCACCTGGAAGAACACAGGGATGCAATCGTGGAGATGGAAGGTCTGGGACAGAAGTCTTACGATAACCTGATTGCATCCATAAAGACAGCGTCCAGCACCACCCTTCCCAGGATGGTATACGGCCTGGGAATCGCGGGAATCGGACTGGCTAACGCAAAGATGCTCTGCCGTGAGTTCAAGTATGACTTTGATAAAATGCGTCATGCCGGGGAGGAAGAACTGGTGGCAGTGGACGGTATCGGCGGTGTTCTGGCCCAGGCCTGGATGGATTACTTTGCTTCCGGGAGAAACAACCAGGTGGTGGACCATCTGCTGGCGGAGCTGAACATTGAAAAGGAACAGCCGGAGGCAGAGGGCGAGGCGGTCTTTGAAGGAATGAACTTTGTGGTGACCGGGTCCGTGGAGCATTTTGCAAACAGGAAGGAGCTTCAGGAGCTGATTGAAAGCAAGGGCGGCAAGGTCACTGGTTCTGTCACAGCAAAGACAGCCTATCTGATCAATAACGATGCAGCATCCAATTCCTCCAAGAATAAAAAGGCAAAGGAATTGGGAGTTCCCATCATCTCTGAGGAGGAGTTCCTGCGAATGTTGTAGCACAGTATCTGCCGTTTTGGCAGACGCTGTGCGGTTTCTGAGTGAAATTCAGCCAACATTTGAAAGGAGAGAGCGAACATGCCTATAAAAGTACAGAGAGATCTGCCAGCAAAAGCGATTCTGGAGGAAGAGAATATATTCATTATGGATGAGGACAGGGCCATGAGCCAGGATATCCGTCCGTTGGAAATCCTGATTCTGAATCTGATGCCTCTCAAGGAAGAAACAGAGACCCAGCTTATGCGGGCATTGTCCAATACACCCCTCCAGGTGGACTGCACCTTCCTGATGTTGTCCACCCATGTGTCGAAAAACACGTCAGCCAGCCATCTCAACAAATTTTACGTCACATTTGATGAGATAAAAAAGAAAAAGTTTGACGGAATGATTATAACCGGGGCTCCGGTGGAGAATCTGGAGTATGAAGAGGTGAACTACTGGCCGGAGCTGTCCGTGATGATGGAGTGGAGCAAGACCCATGTTACCTCCACCATACATATATGCTGGGGAGCCCAGGCAGGGCTTTATTACCACTACGGAATTCCCAAATACCCTATGAAGAAGAAGCTGTCGGGCATTTATAATCACAGAGTCCTGGACCGGAAGGTTCCTCTGGTGAGAAGCCTCAATGACTTTTTCCTGGCTCCCCACTCCAGATATACGGAGGTGAGGAAAGCCGATATTTTAAAGCATCCGGAGCTGGCCATCCTGGCTGAATCAGATGAAGCCGGTGTGTTCCTGGTGATGAGCCGGGACGGCAGGCAGGTATTTGTCCAGGGCCATCCCGAATATGACAGGATGACGTTGAATAATGAGTACCACAGGGACTTAAATAAGGGGTTGGATCCGGAGGTTCCTTATAATTATTATGAGGACAACGACCCGTTTTCAGCGCCGCCGCTGACATGGCGGAATACTTCCAATACGCTGTATACAAACTGGCTGAACTATTATGTGTATCAGGTGACGCCTTATCTGTTAGACGTGGAGGAGTGAAAAGCCTTGTAAAATCAAGGAAAATCAAGGGTTCCAGGGAATATTACACTTTTTAAGCGGTCTTTATTAACTGGCATATCTTGGCATAAATCCCCCTGGTTTGGTGCCAGAACTGTTGGTAGCTAAGGGAAGGGGATACTATAAAAACTTAATATTCGGACATCTGAATAAGTCCATGAGTATGTGGTAACATTGCATATTCACGGGCTTATTTTAGTGCGCCAAAATGACCGTGTACAGCACTTGTATTTAAGCCAGAACGGACACACGGCTGCCTGGGCAAATGAGGGATTACATGGAGGTGTGGTTATTCCAAAATGACATATAGAAGGACCGGGCTTCATATTATGACTACAAGCTACGGGATGTTATTGATATTAACAGTCCATAATCTTGAAGAGGTAAGCGCTGATGAATAAAGCTTTTACAGAAAATGGAAGGCAAGATTATGTTTATTGGCAAACCGAAGACCGAAAGACTTTGAGAAAAATAAACCAATTGATTGAGGACATATGCAGGAACGGTAATGAGGGAATTGGTAAGCCTGAACCTTTGAGCGGAAATTTAGCAGGGTTTTGGAGCAGAAGAATTAATGATAAAGATAGGATTATCTATAAGATAGACGAAGAGAACGTGTATATATTGGCCTGCAGATACCATTATGGTGATAAATAGTTGCCACAAATTTATAGAAGGAACAGGTTCCCAACATGGGAATTCGGTTCCTTCTTTTAATGTATGGAGCATTAATTCAGTTCTATTTTCCCATGCTTCTTCTCAAATTCAGTAACTCATAATAGGAATCTTGATAAGCAAGGATACTTGCTTTTCCGCAAACAGGACAGGTATCCATAATATGAATTATCGTCACTAAGCCATATCACCATCATATATTTTTTATCGACAAATTTCGTGAAGTCATAAGCTAATTGGATCATATTGTATAAATATTTTATCGTAATATCTTGCAGATGTAAAACCGCTACTCCCATATATAAATATTTTTAATTTTAAATAATACAGGTAAATTTTATCCACATAAAATTACAATCAATTAACTTACAGGAATCGTTGTTTTTGTATTTTATGTTACGATAATTCATATTATCAGAAATATTAAAAATATGTATGGAGGTTAATATGGGGGAAACAAGGTTTAAAGATATTAATTTTGTATTAGATTCCAGCCCGGACGAAACTGAACAAAAATACCTTACATTCTGGACAGACGGACAATTATTTGCCATCCCCATCTTGAATGTAGAACAAATTGCAGGCATACAAGAAATTACGTCTGTTCCTGATTATCCGGACTATTTAAAAGGAATTACAAAAGATGCGTGGTACGGTGATTCCGGTTCTGGATTTCAGACTGCGCATGGGAAAATCAGAAACTCCTTATCATGATCGCACTTGTATTATTGTGGTAAATGTGTCAGAGGCAGAAACCAGCTTAGGATATTTAGTAGATGGCGTGGAAGAAGTACTGGAAATAGATGCTGGGCAGATATCCATGCCACCAACTGTCACGGAGACGGAGGGCCATAAATTCGTTACAGGAATTATCAGGCAGGAGCAGGAAAACAGCAGTGAGGAACGTCTTATACTCTGTGTTGATCCGGCTAAAGTAGTCGGTACCAAGGTAGTAGGCAGCAATATTCTTCCTCCTGAAAACAATGCTGTATACCAGTCAAATCATGACATTTAGCATAAAATTTTTATCTTTGGTGACCGCCCCGGCTCCCTGATTTTTTTCTGGAGAAACAATGGGTGATTTGTTTCTATGTTAGAATATTTGAGTAATTTGTATCTGAGAACGAAAATTATGGCACTTGTGTAGACTCATTAATTTGGAGGCATAAATATATGAAAAATTTAAAAATTAGTTTTAAGCTCATGGTCAGTTTCGGCGTAGTAATTGTACTTCTTTTGATAGTTGCAGCTACAAGCATCATCAGTTTAAGCGGAGCAAAAAGCAATATTGAATACCTGTCCAATCGTACCATGAATTCTACGAATCACGCCTGGCAAATGCGGCGGGATCTTATGTCTGTCCAACGCAATATGTACAAGGCGGTAGCAACATTTAACCAAAGTGAAGTAGATGATTTCCTGGCAGAGGCCGACAGTGATGTTCAAAGTCTTTATAGCAGCATGGAGCTGCTCCGGGCAACATACGGCGGAGATATGAGTGATTTAGATTCGTTGAAGGCAGCAATCGATAGTACCGGCGAGATTCGCCGTGAGGCTGCGGAACTTGCCCGGATCAACACCCAGGAAGCAAATGAAAAGGCCATAGAAATTTTAAATGGGGAATACTCCGCACGCTACGATAAATCAGTAGATCTGCTGCGAAGCATTTCTGACGGTGTTAGCGCCCGGGCTGCTGTGAAGGCGGACGATGCCGACAGTCAGTCTGCCATGGCGGTGATACTGGTCATCTCCATTTCTGCAGTCTCCTTATTAGTGGCAGTAGGTTTTGCATTTTATATCTCAAAAAAGCATTTCAAATCCTGTAAAAGAGATTGAATACGCTGCAAATAAGTTGGTTGCAGGCGATTTAAATGCACAGGTTAGTTATACATCCAAAGATGAATTAGGGAGTTTAGCTAACAGTATCCGCATATTGATTAACAATCTGCAAGGCATCATAAGTGATATATCTTATCTCATGGATGAAGTGGCGAATGGCAACTTAGTAATAAAGTCCAACAACACCGAGGGCTATGTTGGTGATTTCAACAATATGCTGCTGTCCATACGCCGGCTAAGAAATGGCCTGAATGATATGTTATCTCAAATTAACCAGTCTGCGGATCAGGTGGCTTCTGGCAGCGAACAGGTCTCATCTGGTTCCCAGGCGCTGTCCCAGGGTACCACGGAGCAGGCATCCGCCGTAGAAGAATTGGCAGCAACCATTAATGAAATATCCTCGCAGGTAAATGAAAATGCGCAGAATGCACAGCAGGGAAGCGAACTGGCCGGAGCCACCGGGTTAAAGATTGAAGAAGGATATCACCAGATGCAGGAAATGATTGACGCTATGACGGAAATCAGCGAAAAATCAGGACAAATCGGTAAGATTATCAAAACCATTGAGGATATTGCGTTCCAGACTAACATTCTGGCTCTGAACGCAGCTGTGGAAGCGGCCCGTGCAGGGGAGGCAGGTAAGGGCTTTGCTGTTGTAGCGGACGAGGTACGAAACCTCGCCAGCAAATCAGCAGAAGCCTCCAAAAGTACGGCCGTTCTTATTGAAGGTTCCATTCAAGCTGTTGAGAAGGGTACCAAGCTGGCCGATGAAACAGCCAGGACACTTACCGAGGTGGTGGAAAGTGCCAAACAGATGGTAACCGTTGTAAACAGTATATCCCAAGCCTCAGATGTGCAGGCATCCTCTATCAGCCAGGTAACACAGGGGATCGACCAGATTTCCAGTGTAGTACAAACAAACTCAGCTACCGCAGAGGAATCCGCTGCAGCCAGCGAGGAGCTGTCTGGCCAGGCGCAGGTGCTCAAAAATCTGGTGGGAAAATTCCAGCTTATGCAGGCAGAGTAAAGGAAAATGTAGATATTCACTGAATAAGAAATATGATTTGGAGATACCGGACAAATGAAAAATTTTAAAATCGGCACTAAATTATCTATATTGGTTATATTCATGTTAGTAGGGACAATAACCACAGGGATTCTCGCCCTGTTTTACATGTCCAGGATCAATGACAACGTCACAGTTGTAGCAGATAACTGGCTTCCCTCTTCCATTGTGGCCGAGGAGATGAATACAGCAGTCTCCGATGTGCGTGCCCAAGAGTATAAGCATGTAATCTCCACCAATGCGCAAGAGATGGATCAGGTCAACACTTCGCTGGATCAGTTAGCCGGCAACTTTGAAGATCTGTCCAGGCAATACAATACTTTAATAATGAACGATACAGATCGGCGTCTGCTGGGAGACATCGAAAGCGGCTGGACCTCCTACCTTGCTGAAGGCAGCAAAATGATTGAGTTAAGCGCTGATAACAGAACCAATGAAGCCATGGCAATTATGGAAGGGGATCATCTGAATTCATATAATGATCTGACTGCCAAATGTCTGGAACTGGTTCAATTCAACAAGGCAGGAAGTCAGGAAGCCAGGGAGCAGGCAGCTATTACATTTTCCAATGCCAAGATGACCAGCATCGGCCTCCTCTCAGCGCTTACCGTTATAACCATTCTGATTGCATTCTATATTGTCCGTGGAATTACCAAGCCAGTCAGTGAAATTGATAATGTGGCCCGCAAGATTGCGGACGGAGAACTAAATGAAAGCATCCAATACCAGTCCAAAGATGAACTGGGAGGACTGGCTATTAACTTTAATAAAACAGTGAGCCGTCTGCGGGACTATGTGAATTATATAGATGAGATTTCCAATGCACTCAACGAGGTGGCGGACGGCAATCTTAAATTCCAGCTTACATATGATTATGCCGGTGAATTTGCCAAGATTAAAAAGGCATTGGAAAACATATCTGATTCCCTGAACCAGACTCTCAATCAGATAAATCAGTCCGCAGAGCAAGTAGCTTCCGGCAGCGACCAAGTAGCTTCCGGCTCCCAGTCCCTTTCCCAAGGCGCGACTGAACAGGCAAGCTCAATTGAAGAACTGGCGGCTTCTATTAACCATATATCCCAGCAAGTGAACCAGAATGCTGAATATGCTCTAAATGCCAGCCAGAATGCTGATTCCATGGGAGAAAAGATTATATCCAGCAATGAATCCATGAAACAGATGACCGAAGCCATGAGGGAAATCAGCGAAAAATCATCACAGATTGGCAAGATTATCAAGACTATTGAAGATATTGCGTTCCAGACCAACATCCTTGCTCTTAATGCTGCCGTGGAAGCTGCCCGGGCTGGTGAAGCAGGTAAGGGATTTGCTGTTGTAGCGGATGAGGTTCGTAATCTTGCCAGCAAGTCCGCAGAAGCCTCAAAGGATACCTCCCATCTGATTGAAGGCTCCATCCAGGCAGTGGAAAAAGGAACAGAGATTGCCAATACCACAGCCAGCCAGTTGGTAGAGGTTGTTACCGGTTCCCAGGAAATTGTCACCACCATAAACAGTATTGCCGAGGCATCTCAAAAACAGGCAGATTCCATAAAGCAGATAACCGCTGGAGTTGACCAGATTACGGCCGTGATACAGACGAACTCAGCCACAGCGGAGGAAAGTGCGGCGGCCAGCGAAGAACTGTCCGGACAGGCTCAGATACTCAAGGAGCTTGTAGACAGATTCCAGTTAAAGGATGATATGCTTTCCGGCAGCTATGGAGAGTTTCAGCCGGAACCTGAAGCTAGAAACGGCGTTCCAAATAAAGGAACTAAAGCATCGTCAATTATAATGAACCAGTCTAAGTATTAAAAACAAGGAACTGTCGGGAAATCATGGTCTGATTAGTGGGAGGAAGTGATTCAAACAAATCACTTCCTCCCACTAAAATAAAATCCCCCTTACCATATTGGGATGCTGGTGTAAAGGAATACCGGAATTACTGTTCCATACCTGCTAAAAATAGAATCATAATCGTCCCTGTTAAATCATACCTATATGTAATTCTTTTCTTTCGTTCTTGAGGTATGCCCAGATTATCATTTAGAGGCATAAAATATCCTTTTGTTTCAAATAGAACATAAAACCCATGAGATTGACGAAATAATGCCTGCCGAAAAGTACTTGACTTTTGTTAGCAGGCTTTGTAATATTGCTGATATTAAAACTCAGCCAAAGGATTATGTGGAAACGGTTGTTTTCTCAAAAGGCAATAAAGAAAATATACATATGAACACCCTGAGTTTGTATACTTTGCAGGAGGTATGTAATGGAAGAATTGAGACAACAGGCATTAAAGCGTTTTGAGAGGCTGTGGGAAATCGAGGGCAGTAAACTGCTCAGAGCTGACATAACGCCATCTTCAATGAAAGAGGGAGAAATCTATCCCGTAGATTACTGTATATCGACCATTGCCCGGTTGATTCAGCAGCCCCGTGGCGCGGAAATTGTCTGCGGAATCAGAAATGCATTATCAAATCTTTTTGATACGGCTGACACACAATTTATTTATCCGGATGAATCCCTCCATGTATCTTTGCTTGGATGTACGCAAAGAGAAAATACCAATGTATTTGAGCGTGATCAAATCCATAGGATTAAACATATCTGTATCCAGGAAATAGAGAAGAAAGAACCGGCTGAAATAAGTCTGAAGGGCATAGGAATCGTGGGAAATCAAATCTTTATTCAGGGGTTTCCGCAGAACAGGAACTGGGAAGAGCTCAGAGCGTCTCTTGGAGAGCGGCTAGTAAATGCCGGTGAGTCCCCTATATTATACGCGGATAAATCCCCTGTTCACATGAATATTATACGGATTGTTGACGCGGCGTCCAATCGTTTGTCATCTCTTTACAAGGTTATTTCACAGTTGCGGGATGTGGAATTGGGAACAATCAAGCTACAGACCGTGGAATTTGTGATTACGGATTTCTGTGTCACTAAGAAGAATGTTGTATGGATCGACAAGATGGAATGCCGATAGCCGTGCACCGGTGTTTTAATACAATGATTTACATAACAAGTCCAGAGACAATTGGATAACTCCATAACAAAATACCTGAAATGGGTGGAATTGCCATATCCATGCCGTGAGTCATCGATTCGGAAAATGGTTACTGCGTCATGGGCGGAGCGCTTCGATATGATGATGGTTTCTTTCTGCGCCACAGCCTGTAACAGAGGTTACGGTGAAAATCCATATGGAAAATGACCCAAAGCGTCAGGAAGCCTCTGTTACATCACAATTAGAAATTTTTGATAAAAACTGTTTTACATCCGCAGATGGCTCTTTGGGATAGATGATTCCGTAAGAAACATTATATTCCCAATCCACTGGAATCGTAATTAAGGACGGATGAATGTCCTTTCATGCGTCCAGCGTCAGGAGTACGCCGTTCATATGCTCACAGGTATTAAATACATTGGCATCGTAATATGGTTTTGTATCCATGATATGGATGCCAGGATGTTCCGCCATCAGCATGGCACGGAGGTGATCCAGTTCCGGCGTATCCCCGCCAGCCCCCATAATCAGTGTTTCCCCATACAAATCAGAGATAACCAGCAGTGTTTTTCCCGCCAGCCTGTGCTGGCGGGGGACCG
>JAJQEA010000338.1:0-1340 GCA_021201905.1 Clostridia bacterium | reverse complement strand
CGTCCCCCCCCCCCCCCAAAAAACCGTTTATCCCCAAAAAAAATAATATAAACCCTGCATTGTTTTCCCCCCCCGCTGGGGGGGGCGCGGGACCGCACAGCAGACCTTATATGTTCCAAGCAAATGTACGTTACACCGGCGCTTCCATTCTGTTGAGCCGCATGATCCCACGATTATATCGATTGTTTTCCCAAGAGATGATAAGACGGATAGAATAGTATCGGCGTTATCCTCAAAGGGGACGATTTGAAGCTGAAATTCAGCGGTTCCCCCTGAAATCCGCCCCCAAAGGTCAAACAGAGTCTTGCAGGGATTCAGCAGCGAGGTTCCCACACGGATCACGGACTGCCTGGTTCCGGCAATCTGCCGCGCCCGCTCCATTGCTTCATTGCACGACGCAATGATTTTTTTGCGTCTTTATAGATCGAACACCCGGCAGGCGTCAGGGAGACTCCATGGTTGGTGCGCTCCAGAAGCTTTACGCCAATCAGGTTCTCTAATCCATTTATTTGTTTCATCACGGATGCCGAGGTGATGAACAGCTTTTCTGCCGCGCTGGTAAAGCTGCCGCTGTCGGCTACCTGAATAAAGGTTTGTATCTGACGGTTGTACATACACACCTCCTGCATTTGCTTTTTGTATTTACTTTTAGTAAATACCATTATATCCTTTTTGGGCATTCCTTGTCAATCCCGTGTCAACTATAATAGGAAACAAGGAGGGATTGGAGAAATCAGAAATGATTATTTACTATTCCCATACTGGAGAGAATTATATCTGCGGCCAGGTCAAACATCTGAAGTCGGGAATCACGGAAAAAGCTGCCGTATTCCTGCAGGAGCTGACAGGCGCCATGCTTTTTCGCATTGAGCCGCTGGTTCCGGAACCGAAGGAGCTTTCCGCTTTTGTGAATCAGACCATGAATGACCTTCAGAGAAATGCGCGTCCGGAGCTGCTCCATTACCCGGAGATTCAGGCCGGAATGAAGGTCATCTGTCTGGTCTATCCCAACTATTACAATACGATGCCGCCTGCGGTTTATAGCTTTTTGGAACGCGTAGATCTAACCGGCAGGCAGATTCATCTTTTCTGCACCCATGGAGGAGATGGATTTGGAGACAGTGCGGAGGAAATCCGGAGGCTGTGTTCTGGCTGTGAGATTCATAAGGGCGTGGATATCCGCGACACGGAAATTACAGATGCAAGAGAGGTCTTAATAAACTGGCTCAATGAGGAAGCATTCCTGTCGGAAATGGGGATAAAATGACGTTTCCCCTGATGAACGGGGATGCGGTGAGAGATGGAAAGGAGAGATGGAAAATGGCGATTGGGAAACTGGG
>JAJQEA010000363.1 GCA_021201905.1 Clostridia bacterium | reverse complement strand
GTATCACGTCAATGTCAAACAGCCTGCCAAGGGCAACAGAGTCTTCCAACAGGCAGAGAATCTCTTTTACAAATCGAACCTCCCCGTCTACTGCCCAGAAATATTCGTGTCCTGTATGGGATTCGGTGGATTGGGTGGCAATGATGGGGATGCTCCATACATGGCACTGGGTCTCAATGAGACGGATGCCCTCCTGAAAGGTCTGCAAAGCCAGAGGAAACACCTTGATTGGTCCTGCCATATTCAGGGTGAAGGAGATCACAGGCAAATGATGCTGTGACAAAAGCGCTTTCTGGACCTCCTGCCGATGCTCCCTGGCATCCAGCATTTCCATAAGTGAAACCTCCCTGCCTGTGATCAGGGTCGAAAGATTGATGTCCATATAAGCCTCCTCTGTTTCGTCTGTCCGTTTGATACAATTGTATCCGCTAATAAGAAAAAATACAAGTCAGTGGGCTGCCCCTTACCAAGTGGTTGTTTTCCCATATAGGGCAGTGTATAATTAGGGAAATACTGACAGGGAGGGGAAACATCTATGGCTTTGGAAGAACTGAATACATCAGAGGACCGGAAAAAAGCATTGCGCCGGGAGATAAAAGAGGCGGTTGCGGCGCTGGACAAAGGGTATACAAGGGAGGCGGACCTTCAGATATTCCGGCATGTGACCGGTCTGCCGGAATATGAACAGGCGGGGACCCTGTTCTGCTTTGCGGGAACCAGCAGTGAGATTGATACAGCGCCCATACTGGAGGATGCCTTGGGGCAGGGAAAACGGGTGGGGGTTCCCAGGTGCACGGCCAGAGGGATTATGGAAGTTCGTGAAATCAGGAGCCTTCGGGATTTGGAGGCAGGCAAATATGGTATAATGGAACCGGGAGCACATACCCCGGTCATACAGCCGGAAGAAATCCATCTGGCCATTGTGCCATGCATGTCATGCAGCCACGACGGCAGGCGGCTGGGGTACGGCGGCGGGTACTATGACCGCTATCTGGGCAGGACCAGAGCCGTGAAGGCAGTCATATGCAGGGAGCGGATCATGCGCGCGGACATACCTGTGGAGCCCCACGACCAGATCATGGATATGGTGATATCGGAAAATGGAGTCTGGCGGTTGGCGGAACAGTGAAATGGCGTTCATCCGGCCGGAAAGAATAAATTGCTTCATAGCTTTGGAGGAATTCTCAATGCCGGAGCGGACCTGATGCAGGAAAAACATGACATACAGATGTCATTTTATATGTGATACAATACCAGCAGAAGGAAAGGAAGGTGCGCAATGACATGGATGGAGGCATACCCGGCTCACAGGCAGCCGGACATGGAGCAAATCGGAAGGTATATAGCAAGCCCCTGCTGGCAGCAGCTTTTGACCTGGCTGGAGGACACATTCCATATATCCCCCAGGATTGAGTACAGCAGATGCTCCATGCAGGGCGGATGGAACGTAAAGTATAAGAAGGGTTCCAGGGCGGTCTGCACATTGTACCCTGAGGAAGGGTATTTTATCTGCATGGTGTCGGTGGGGGCAAAGGAAGCCCCGGAGGCAGAACTGGCGCTTAACGGCTGCACGGCTTATGTCCGTCAGCTGTATCATGATACCACCCCCTTTAATGGGGGAAGATGGATGATGATAGAGGTAAGGGACGGGGACGTGCTGGAGGATGTGAAGGAATTGATTGGGATTCGGATGAGGAAGAGACGGAGTGTTTAAGTTTATAGTGTGGCGGAGGCAGCAGGAAGAGGCGGGGAAATAAATCCCCCCTCTTCCTTATTTTTATCTTGACAATCGGTTCATGGCAACGTATGATGAATATATTAATTGGATTAATTCATTAAAATCAATTAATGAATAGGGAGAATGTATGAACAGAAGTATAAGGGGTTTTAATCAGGAGAATATACAGGACATGAACCGTACGCTGCTCCTTAACCTTCTCAGGAAGGAAGGAATTTGTGCAAGAGCCCATTTGGCAAATCTATCCCAGTTAAAACAGGCAACGGTGACTAACATTGTCAGCGATTTTATTGATTGGGGACTGGTGAAAGAGGTGGGTTTTTTAGTTGGAAATAAAGGGCGCAGGTCCATAGGTATTTCCATCAATAACGATGACTTTGGTGTTTTAGCCATAAGGCTGGCCAGAAAAAATTATACGGTAGGGATTTTCAATCTGTCAGGTAAGCTCCTGGATAAGAAGCGGGTGGAGCTGGATGTGAACCAGCCTCCAAGGGTAACCTTTGAAGCGATTATTCATGAGGCCGGAGAGCTCATCAGATTGTCTGAAGCCAGAAAAATTATAGCCATAGGTATGGCTATACCAGGCCCTTACAGTGAAAAGAGAGGGCGTATTGAGCTGATGACAGGTATTTTGGGATGGAATGAAATTCCCATTCAGGAGAAACTGCGGGATATTTTCAGAATACCCGTTTTTTTGGAGCAGGATGCCAATGCAGGTGCCCTGGCTCAGTACTGGCATAATGATGAGGATTATAAAAATGGAGTTGTAGTATATATTGCAGTTGGGCAGGGCGTTGGCGCCGGTATCATCAATAACGGAGAACTGCTGAAGGGCTGTATCGGTGTTGCTGGGGAGGTCGGACATACCTCTATCTGTTACAATGGACCCAGATGCGCGTGCGGCAACTATGGGTGTCTGGAAAATTACTGTTCATCTATTGCGTTTACTAAAGAGGTTAACCGCGTATTAAAACCTGAAATGGAATATAGTTTCCGTCAGGTATCCCAGATCCTGAGGGATGGAAACCGGGCGGTCATGGATATTTTTCTGGATGCCTGTGATAAACTTTCTGTTGGAATCGTGAATATTATCAACAGTTTTAATCCATCAGTCATCGTAATAGGAGATGAAATGTCCCATATCCTTCCGCAAGTCATGTTGGAAAGGGTGAAGGCCAATGTGAAGAAGCGGGTGCTGCCGGAGATTTACGCCAATATGAATATAACCATGAGTGTGGTTAGCAATGATTCGATGGCGCATGGGGCGGCAATCGTGGCAATAAACGACATTTTCAATCATCCGGTAACATATTTTGAGAGTAATCAATAGAATGATTGAAATAGGAGTATGAAGGTGATACATAAAAGAGGCTGTGGCTTGTGAAAATGCACAAACCGCAGCCTTGTTTTTGTGCAAAATACTAAATAATCAAAATGGAATGCTGCTTTTTTAAAAACATATTGACAAAATATAGAATCTGTTGTAATATAAAGTCAACTTATTAATTAATCCAATTAATGAATATATTCAAAAAATGATTATCTTGGAGGAGGAAAAATCATGAAGAAAATATTAGCAGTTGTTCTTGCAGCTATGATGGCAGCCAGCTTGACAGCATGTGGAGGGTCTGCGGCTAAAGATACAACAGCTGCGGCTACAGAGGCCCCGTCACCGGAAAGTGCGGCAGAGAAAACCAGCGAAAACGCAGGGACAGCCGAAACGGAAAAAGCGGCAGAGACAGCAGAGAAAAAACAATACAAATTTGGATTTACGGAAATGAGCGCAGGTTCTTTCTTTGATGCTTGTTACGGCGGTGTTGAGGAAGTGGTCAAGGCCAATGGGGATGAGGTCGTCCACGTGGAGGGCAAGGCTGACAGCGCATACCAGCTGGGCGTAATTGAGGATTTTATTTCACAGGGATGCGACCTGGTATTCTATAATCCATCAGATGCAGCAGCGTCAGCGGCAGCGGTCAAGGTGCTTAATGATGCGGGTATCCCCATTGTTAACTTTGACTCAGCTGTCAGTGACCTTTCTAAAGTCAACTGCTTTGTGGTGAGTGACAGCTATTCCTGCGGACAGATTGCAGGAGAGGAATTGGTTAAGAATCATCCTGAAGGCGGAAAAGTAGCTGTATTGGATTTCCCGGCATCGGCAGCGGCTGCTGACAGAGCCAAGGGATTTGTGGACGCAGTTACAGCCGACGGTTTATTCGAAGTAGTGGCGCAGATGGACGCAGGGGCAAAACCTGAGAAAGGACTGACCGTAATGCAGGATTTACTGCAGGCCCACAGTGACCTGACTGCCGTGTTCTGTATTAATGATGAGTGCGCACAGGGTGCCTATTCCGCCATCACAATGGCAGGAGACAAGATTGAAATATACAGTGTCAATGCAGGACCTGAGGCAAAGGCAGCCATGACAAAGGACGGCGTGGACGGCATTTGGAAGTGTACTGCTGCTCAGAGCCCAATCGGCATAGGACAAAAGAGTGCAGAGGTTGCGTATAAGATTTTAAATGGCGAATCCTATGAATCCGAAATCAAGATTCCATCCTTTGCGGTAACACCTGAGAATATCGACCAGTATAACAAGTTGGACTGGCAGTAAGTGAGGAGGAGACATTTGACGCTGTATTGGCTAGAAACGTGACAGTACAGTGTGGGCCCGGAGTGTTCTTAGGAACGCTTCGGGCCAGCCTCCCTTTATTTTATAGTACGAAGAGAGCGGGGTGCCAATGGTGAGTGCGGTTTTGGAAATGAAACATATAGCAAAAAGTTTTTCCGGCAACAAGGTGCTGCTGGATGTGGACCTGACGATTGAGGAAGGCGAGGTCCATGCTCTCCTGGGAGAAAATGGTGCCGGAAAATCGACCCTTATGAAAATTCTTGGTGGAATTTATACCAAGGATGCCGGCAGTATTTTCATAAACGGCAGGGAAGTTCAGATACATAGTGTGGCAGATGCCCGTGATAATGGTATCAGTATTATCCATCAGGAACTGATGCTGGCCAGACACATGACCATAGCGGAAAATGTATTTATGGGCAGGGAACAGAAAAAGGCCGGAGGGTTCGTGGACCTGGCCAGACAGGAAACTGAAACACAGAGATTCCTGGACCAGTACGGGATAAAGCTAAAGGCCGATACAAAGCTGGATCGTTTGACCATTGCCCAGCAGCAGATGGTGGAAATTATACGGGCCGTGTCTTTTGGATCAAGAATAATTGTAATGGATGAGCCTACTTCCTCACTGTCAGATGCGGAGGTGGATATCCTTTACGAGATGATCCGCATATTAAAGGAACAGAGAATATCCATTATATACATATCCCACAGGCTCAATGAACTGTATGATATTGCGGACAGAACCACAGTGCTTCGGGATGGGGAGCATGTGGGTACGGTCAGCATGAAGGATACGGAAAGGGCCGAGCTTATCGCTATGATGGTGGGTCGGGACCTGGCTAGCTATTATACGAAGAATGACAATGCAAAGGATGAAGTGGTCCTGGAGGTAAAGGGGCTGTCTGACGGAAAAAGGGTCAAGAAAGTAAGTTTTGACCTGAGAAAAGGCGAAATCCTGGGCGTGTCCGGCCTGGTAGGGGCAGGCAGGAGTGAAACCGTGGAATGTCTTTTTGGAATCAGAAGAAAGGTCTGCGGTACGGTCAGGTTCAAAGGCAGGGAAGTGGATTTCAGAAATCCCAGGGAGGCCATGGCCAATGGATTCGGCTTGGTCCCGGAGAGCAGAAAGGAGCAAGGATTATTTTTACAGTCCGGCGTGCGGTTTAACACCACCATTAACGTAGTTCCCAGATTTCTCAAGCATTTCATATGGAACAGACAGGCAGAGGACGATATTGTTGAAGGCAAAATAGACGATATGCACATTCGGGTCACGGGGCCGGAACAGGTAGTGGGGAAACTCAGCGGCGGGAACCAACAGAAGGTATTAATTGGAAGATGGCTGTGTTCCACCCAGTCTGTTCTTATTCTGGATGAACCTACCAGAGGTGTGGATGTAAAGACAAAATCTGAGATATATGCGCTTATCGATCAGCTGGCAGCCAGCGGAATGTCAATCATCATGGTTTCCTCGGAACTTCCGGAGATTATTAACATGAGTGACAGGGTACTGGTCATGTGCAATGGGTACAGTACAGGAATTTTAAACAGGGATGAACTGACCCAGGAACGAATCATGACTCTGGCCACCACAGAAATAGGCGCGTAAGATCGAAACAGGAGGATAAAATGGAAGCAAAGAAGAGTGACAGCATTTTGCCTGGTTTTGGCAGGAATGTGGTTTCAACAGTTAAATATAATGGCGGAATTATCATTGGCCTTTTAATCATTTGTCTATTGCTGAGTGTCATGACAGACTCATTTTGTACAGTGAGAAACCTTTCCAATATCATGCGGTAAATATCCATTAATGTAATTCTGGCATGCGGAATGACAATGGTAATCATACTGGGAGGAATCGACCTTTCTGTTGGTTCGGTCATAGCGGTATCCGGATGTCTTTGCTGTGGACTGATTACCAATGTGGGGGTGCCATCCATCATCGCCATCCCTATTGCCATCTGTGCAGGAACCCTGGTAGGAGCGTTCAATGGATTTGTAATATCCAGGACCACTATTCCTCCCTTCATTGTGACCTTGGCTATGATGAATATAGGGCGGGGATTTGCCCGTATATATACCAAGGCAACCACAATATTAGTAGATGATCCATTGTTTACTTTTATTGGAAGTGGTAAAATTTTGGGAGGGGTACCTATCCAGTTTGTATACATGCTGGTAGTCATTGTCATTTCGGGCCTTATACTTAACAGGACAAAATTCGGAAGGAATATTTATGCGGTAGGAGATAACAGGCAGGCCGCATCCTATTCAGGCATTAATTCCAGAAGAGTAACCATGACAGTGTTTGTGATTATGGGAATCTTTGCATCATGTGCAGGAATCCTGAGTTCTGCCCGTACCTTTTCAGCACAGTTCAATGTAGGCGAAGGATCAGAGATGGATGCCATATCAGCTGTTGTACTGGGCGGTACCAGTATGAGCGGAGGTGTTGGACGCCTCAGCGGGACCATTATTGGCTGTATTGTAATCGGAGTATTGAATAATGGCATGAATATCCTGGGAATTGATTCCTCCTGGCAGTATGTGGTAAAGGGTGTAGTGGTCCTCATAGCTGTATTTATTGACTATATCAAGAAGATGAAAGATTGATTTTTCACCGGAAAGGATAAAGTATGTCAGTTATTCTGGGAATTGATTTGGGGACGTCAAGCGTGAAGGCCATGCTTCTGGACAGTGTCAAGGGGGTCGTGTCAGTGGAGAGCAGCCCTTACGAGGTATCCATACCATTTGAAGGGTATGCGGAGCAGAATCCGGAGACATGGTGGCTGGAGACAAAGAAGGTCCTGGAGCGTTTGAGGGTTAAAAATAAACGGGAATTCAGTGAGATTCAGGCAGTGGGTTTCTCCGGCCAGATGCATGGAATCGTTGTGGTGGACCATGAGGGACAGCCTCTCAGGCCTGCTATTCTATGGCTGGACCAGCGTTCCAGAAAAGAGCTGGAGTCCATTAACCGTGTGCTGGATTTCAGGGAAATGGGAGAGATATTTAGGAACAGGGCATTTACCGGATTTGCGCTCCCATCTCTTATGTGGCTGAAAGAGCATGAGCCGGAGGTGTTGTTAAACGCCGGGGCAGTCCTGATGCCAAAGGATTATATCCGTTTTAGGATGACGGGCAAGCTGGCTTCAGATGTGACGGATGCTTCAGCCACTGCATTGTTTGATACAGCAAAAAGAAACTGGGCATTTGGTATCATCAAAAAGTTTGGACTTCCCAAGGAGATATTTCCTTCCTGCGGCGAGTCTATAGAGGTGGCCGGGACAGTTACCAGACGCTGCTATGAAGAATGCGGACTTAAGGAAGGAATTCCGGTTGTGTATGGCAGCGGGGACCAGATGGCGCAGAGCATTGGGAATGGAGTGTTCAGGGAAGGCGAGGTCATTTCAAATATAGGTACCGGCGGTCAGATATCCGCTTATATTAAGGAACCCAAATATGACAGAGAGTTAAGGACCCATACCTTTTGCCATGCCCTGGACAAGGCATATACCATATATGGTGCCACTCTTTGCAGCGGCATGTCTTTAAATTGGCTGAAGAATAAAGTACTGGGTATAGAGGATTTCGACAGCATGAGCCGCATGGCCCAGGAGATAGAGCCGGGCTGCAGAGGTCTGATATTTCTCCCATATCTGTCAGGAGAGAGGACCCCACATATGAATCCCAGTGCAAAAGGGATGTTCTTTGGTCTGAGTTTATGTCAGGACAGACGTTATCTGACCCGGGCCGTCATGGAGGGAGTGACGTTTAGTTTGAGAGATTCGCTGACTATTTTTGAAGAACTGGGGATTCAGTGTGAAACTGTCATTGCTTCGGGGGGAGGTTCCCACAGCGATATATGGCTTCAGATTCAGGCAGATGTATTCAATAAAAAAGTAATGGTTTATTAAGTGGATGAGCAGGCCTGTCTGGGTGCCTGTATTCTGGCGGGAACCGGATGCGGAATATTTGGCAGTGTAGAGGAAGCTGCCCGCAGGTTTGTTAGTTTCCGTGAAAAGGTGTATGAGCCCATTCCGGAGCATGTGGGTCTTTATGAAAGACAGTACAGGGTGTTTCGGGAACTATATGCAGCCAATGAGCGGTTCATGATTTGATACAGACGGATTCCGGAATCATAAGGAGAATACATATGGGAAGAGAAAAGATATTACTGGACACGGATATTGGTACAGAGGTGGATGATGCCATTACACTGGCATATCTTCTGGCTAATCCGGATGCAGAAATCATGGGAATCACCACGGTTACCGGAGAAGCCGTGGAACGGGCAAGGCTGGCAAGTGTATTATGCCGCATAGCGGGAAGAGAGGATATACCTGTTTATCCAGGATGTGAAAGTCCTATTTTTGTTCCTCAGATTGAGTTGTATGCACCACAAAAAAAGGTACTCAGCAGATGGGAGCATCAAAAAGAGTTTCCGGCCAACCGTGCGGTTGCGTTCATGCAGGATGTAATACGGGGGAATCCGGGAGAAATTACGCTGGTATATATTGCACCTCTCACCAATGTTGGTCTGCTATTTGCGATGGACCCTGAAATTGCTTCACTGCTAAAACGTATCGTGCTTATGTGCGGCTCACCTACGTATACCAGATACGATAATACAGGTGAGACTATGAGCGCTATGGAAAAAAGTGATGTCATTGTTTTGGGAAGCAAGGGCGTTATTGAAAATAATGCGCTTATTGATCTGCACGCCACAAAGATAGTCTATGGGGCAGATGTTCGGGAACACATAACATGTGGTTTGAACGTGACCAGCCAGTTGGTGATGAAACCGGAGGAGGCGGAAGAGTTGTTCCGCCATCCGATTCTGGAACCGGTATTAGATATAGCCAGAGAGTGGTTTAAGGATGAAGAGAGAGTCACATTCCACGACCCGCTGGCAGCAGTTTCGCTGTTCCATGATGATGTGTGTGTGTTTGAACAGGGAGAATTGTCCATAGAGACGGACAGCCCTCTGCTTTCAGGCTTTACTTACTGGAAGAAAAAGAGCGATGGGCGTCATAAGGTAGCAATGAAGGTTAATAAAGAGAAGTTTTTTGAACATTTGTTTGAGGTATTTTAAGAAGGAGGTAATTGGGATGAAATATGGTATTTATTTTGCTTATTGGACTAAGGAATGGTTTGCTGATTATAAGAAGTATATGGATAAGGTATCTGCCTTGGGTTTTGATGTTCTGGAAATTTCCTGTGCAGCGCTCAGGGATGTATATACAACTAAGGACCAGCTGATTGAACTGCGTGAATATGCCAAGGAAAAAGGGCTTGTTCTTACGGCTGGTTATGGACCTACCAAAGCGGAAAATCTGTGTTCAGAAGACCCGGAGGCAGTGAGACGGGCCATGACATTCTTCAAGGAGCTGCTTCCAAAGCTGCAGTTAATGGATATCCATATTCTGGGAGGGGGATTATATTCCTACTGGCCCGTGGATTTTACTATTAATAATGACAAGCAGGGAGACAGGGCCAGGGCTGTCAGGAATCTGAAGGAATTGTCTAAGACCGCAGAGGAATGTGATGTAGTACTTGGAATGGAGGTGCTGAACCGTTACGAGGGGTATATTCTTAATACATGTGAAGAGGCAATTGATTTTGTTGATGAAATTGGAAGCAGCCATGTAAAGATCATGCTGGATACCTTCCATATGAATATTGAAGAGACAAATATGGCCGATGCAATCCGTAAGGCGGGAGACAGGCTGGGACATCTTCATCTGGGAGAACAGAACCGCCTTGTACCGGGAAAAGGCAGCCTGCCATGGGCAGAGATAGGACAGGCTCTCCGTGATATTAATTATCCTGGAGCTGCTGTCATGGAGCCTTTTGTCATGCGGGGAGGGACCATTGGTTCTGAGATAAAGGTATGGAGAGACATGGTGCCGGATCTTTCTGAGGAAGCATTGGACAGGGATGCAAAGGGTGCTCTGGAATTCTGCAGGCATGTGTTTGGTATCTAATACATCCGTCACAGCCCGTCCTTTTTTGAGAGAAGGGGATATGGGACTATGATGAATCCCGCTCCCTGCCCAGATATTCGTTCAGATATTCTGTAAAGAGTCCTATATTCTCCAGGGATATCCTGGAGGGCGAATTGTGTTTCAGCATATAGAGAGTACGCCGGGGAGGGGCCGGCGACAGGGGCAGTATCCGGATGGGATACTGCCTTTTTAGTCCCATGGCCGTGGTGAAGGGCATGATGGTCCAGTAATCCCCGGTTTCCAGAAAATCATTGAGAATGGAAATACTGGTGGCTGTCACAAGGGGGCGGCGGCCGGGCCGGATATACCGGTCATGCCACAGCTTAAACCGGGGGCCCCATCCTATGTTGCTGTTGGCGGGGGAACCCGTCAGAAGCTCCCTGTCAGGGGGAAGGACGGATGGGTGGACCGGTGAAGCGGGGGAATCCCCCGGCTGTATCTGCGGTAACAGACAGGAGCCTTCCGGTACCACAAGCACCATATCATCCTCTGAGAGAGAAGTCACATTTACGTGGGGGGGGGGGGGCTGATGTAATAGGGGGCAAATCCCACGTCAGCCGGTTGGCTGCTTACCAGGGAGTAAATCATGGCCGCAGGTTAGAATTTGATATCCATTGAGAAACCGTGCTGGGATTT
>JAJQEA010000060.1 GCA_021201905.1 Clostridia bacterium | reverse complement strand
CCTTTGGCTGGTACTCCAGGTCTTGTTTGACGGACATACCCGCAGGATGCTGAAGGGTTTCTTAAAGTGATATGACACTCGCGGCCGCCGGGGGACGGGAAATCCCGTCCTCCCGGCAGTCCGCGGGAATAAATAGAGAAGAGGATATACTATGGCAGAGAATCAATTTACATCTACGATAGACACGTTATTTAGAGGCATGGACCAGTTCGTCAACACCAAGACCGTGGTGGGGGAGCCGGTACAGGTGGGAGATACTATCATTGTCCCTCTGATTGATGTGACATGCGGTATGGCGGCCGGAAGCTTTGCAGAGGGTGTCAAGCAGAAACACAGGGGCGGCGGAGGCATGAGCGCCAAGATGAGTCCCAGCGCCGTTCTGGTGATTCAGGGAGGCGTGACAAAGCTTGTCAACGTAAAGAATCAGGATGCCATTACCAAGGTCATCGATATGGCGCCGGATTTCATCAATAAATTCCTTGGGGGAAAGCCTGCTGTGTCTGAGGAAACGGTCCAGACCGCAAAGGACACGGCGGCAGCCTATGACACGGGTAAGGCAGAACATATGGATGTGAAATAGGAATCCCGGGCCGTCTTTCTGCATATGATGGAATATAGCTTGTTGCAGAATGGGGGAGATAATTAAGATATGAGAAGAATATGCGGGCTTATGCTGTTCTGCTTTGGACTGGGGATGGCAGTGCTGCTCTTTATTCCGGAGACAATCTTTACCTTCCTGTTCGTTATCGGCTGCCTTGTATTAGGATATAATCTGTTCTGTTGTTAATATAAACGTATGGCGTATCGAAGAGGAAGAAGGTCACAATAGCGGTTGAATTAAAAAACAGGTTATGCGTTCACCCGTATTCATCCCATGGGGCATAGCCTGTTTTTTGCCTGAAGTATTCCACAAAAAAGACACCGCCCGTCTTATGACAGAGGCAATGTCCTTTTCCGTGATATGTTCTGTTTCATTAAGCTCTTTCTACAAGGCCAGAACGTAAGCAGGAAGTACATACGTACATTCTCTGGGTTCCACCATTAACCTTGACTCTGACAGATTTAACGTTCGCTTTCCACATCTTGTTGGATCTTCTATGGGAATGGCTCACTTGAATTCCGAAATGAGCTGCCTTTTCACAGATTGCACACTTAGCCATACTATTGCACCTCCTTAACACGTTACTTGGATTCTTTCTTTAAGAAAAATCCACAATAAATGTATGATACCAGAAGTTTGCAAATTTTGCAAGTGAAAAAATTAAAATTTCTTTCTTTTTTTCAGAAAATAGTGTATACTGTCTCTAGTAAAGAAACGGAGGCATGTGTATGAAGGGACGAATCAGCAATAAAATGGGCGAAATTCAGATTAACCCGGACGTGATTGCTTTATATGCAGGAACCATCGCAGTTGAATGTTTTGGCATTGTGGGTATGGCGGCAGTCAGCATGAAGGACGGGCTGGTCAAACTATTAAAGAGAGAGAGCCTGACCCATGGAATCAATGTGGATATAAATGATAATAAGATATCCATTGATTTTCACGTGATCGTATCGTATGGGGTCAGCATTTCAGCTGTATCTGACAACTTGATTGAAAGCGTGAAATACAGGGTAGAAGAATTCACCGGCATGGAGGTTGAGAAAATCAACATCTATGTGGAAGGTGTTAGAGTGATTGACTAGGAGGAAGTAACTTGTGGGTATAAGTACGATTGACGCCGGTATGCTTAAGAATGCCTTCCTGGCAGGAGCAAAGGGGTTAGAGGCAAAGAAGGACTGGATTAATGAACTGAATGTATTTCCCGTGCCGGACGGGGATACGGGAACCAATATGACGCTTACCATCATGGCGGCGGCCAGGGAAGTGGCGGAGCTTGAGAACCCCACCATGGACCAGCTGGCTAAAGCCATTTCATCCGGTTCCCTGCGCGGGGCAAGAGGAAATTCCGGAGTTATATTGTCACAGCTTCTCAGAGGCTTTACAAAAGAAATAAAAGCAGTGGAGGAGATTGATACCACCATCCTGGCAAACGCCATGGTGAGGGGAACTGAAACAGCATACAAGGCTGTCATGAAGCCAAAGGAAGGAACCATCCTGACCGTGGCCAAGGCCATGGCGGATAAGGGCCTGGAGATGGCTTCACAGACAGATGACATAGAGGAATTCGTAAAGGAAGTTATAGAATACGGCGATTACGTGCTGAGCCAGACACCGGAGATGCTTCCCGTGTTAAAACAGGCAGGCGTGGTGGATTCCGGCGGCCAGGGGCTGATGCAGGTGGTCAAAGGGGCCGTGGACGGCCTTCTGGGCAGGACAGTGGACTTTTCCCTGGACACGGCGCAGGACAGCGGGAAAACGCCTGCAGCCGGCGCAGGAGCCGCTAAGGGCGCCGCAAGGACGGATATAGATACGGCAGATATCAAATTCGGTTACTGTACCGAATTTATCATAAATCTGGAGAAGGATTACGCGGATAAGGATGAGGCGGAGTTAAAGTCATATCTGGAATCCATTGGCGATTCCCTGGTGGTGGTATCGGATGACGAGATCGTGAAGGTGCATGTGCACACCAACCATCCCGGCCTGGCCTTTGAGAAGGCGCTGGCCTACGGTTCCCTGTCCCGCATGAAGATAGACAACATGAGGGAGGAACACCAGGAGAGGGTCATTCAGGATTCAGAGCGCCTGGCAAGGGAACAGGCCGCCGGGGAGCTGGCTGGCAAAGACCAGACCGGCAGAGATCAGACCGGCATAGACCAGGAATCCGGGGAGGAGGCTTCCACGGAACGCAGGGAGTATGGTTTCATAGCCGTATCCAGCGGGGAGGGCTTAAGCGATATTTTCAAGGGAATCGGAGCCGACTGCCTGATAGAGGGCGGGCAGACCATGAATCCCAGCACAGAGGATATGCTGAAGGCCATTGACCGGGTCAATGCAGAGAACATCTTCATCCTGCCCAACAACAAGAACATTATCATGGCCGCACAGCAGGCCAGGGATTTGACGGAAGAGAAGAACATAATCGTCATACCTTCCAGAACCGTTCCCCAGGGAATCACGGCATTGGTCAATTTCATGCCGGATTTGGGACCGGAGGAAAACACCCGGACCATGACCGAGGAAATGGGAAATGTAAGGACAGCCCAGATTACCTATGCGGTCCGGACCACCAATATTGACGGCATTGACATCGAAGAAGGGGATATCATGGCCCTGGGAGACCACGGTATGCTGGCAGTGGGAAAATCCGTGGATGCGGTTGCCCTGGATGCCATGAAGGAGATGCTGGATGAGGATTGTGAGCTTGTGACCATATACTACGGGGCGGATGTGTCTGAGCGCGAGGCGGATACTCTCAGGGAACAGGCCCAGGAGCAGTACCCTGATAAGGAAATCGAGCTTCAGTACGGAGGCCAGCCCATATACTACTATCTGATTTCTGCTGAGTAGAAGACAGATTGCAAAGGAGGAACCAGAAAAGAGAATGGCAAGATGGACAAGAGATGAGGTGCTGAACCAGCCGGCTGATTTTGTGCAGTTTATGATGGAGGACTTCCTCACTAAAAACGGGTTCAGGAAGAAAACACATAAGGGACAGGAGGTCTGGCAGGAAGGCGATGGCTTTCTGACCATGGCAAGGTTTATACGGTATGAGTATAACGATGGAAGCTTCCATCTGGAAGCCTGGATCGGCAAGAAACGTGAGAATCCCATCAAGGGATTTGTGGGGGCCATGCCAAAGAAGATGTTCAGGGAGAGCCTGGAGGAGCTGATACGACTTCTCCACCAGCCCCTGCCCCAGGGACAGGAAGGCACGGAAAGCGGCGTCATTACCATACAGGTGCCTGATCACGGAAAATGCGCTGTTCCGGCCATGATACTCTCCATACTGGGGATTGTGGTGGGTCTGCTGCTTTCGCCTCTGGGCGGCATTCTGCTGGGAGGACTGGGAATCACCTTCGGACAGAAGGCCCGTAGCTCCAGCAAAAACAATATAGGCAGGGCGGCTGTGATACTGGGTTCCATTGCCATGGCGGCAGCCATCATCGGCTATATTATCAATCTGATTTTTGCATTTACATTTATATTCTAAAATAAAAGGAGCGGATGATTATGAATGAAAACATGATGAACAGATCTTATGAAGTCCAGGTAGAGGGAGACTCCCTGGGACGCTACACGGCAAAGACCTTTGGATGGATGTTTGCAGGTCTGCTGATTACTTTTATTGTCGCAGTGGGCTTTGCGATGACAGGAACGATTTTCTATGTGTATTCTTTCCGGTACTGGCCTCTGGCTCTTCTGGCAGCTGAGCTGGGAGTGGTGATCTATCTCTCCGCTAGGATTGAGAAGATGTCCGTGGGTATGGCCAGGTGCTTATTCTTCCTGTATGCTGCCCTTAACGGTATTGTATTCAGCGCATATTTATTTGCCTTCAGCCTGGAGATCCTGTGGATGGTATTCGGCATCACAGCTCTGTTCTTTGGAATCATGGCCCTGATTGGATGGTTTGGCAACATTAATTTTACCAAACTCCGTCCCTTCATGCTTGGAGGACTTGTATTCCTGTTTTTCTATTGGATTTTTGCAATGTTCATTGATTTAAGCGCATTTGACACCATTGTATCCACGGTGGGAATTTTCCTGTTCCTCATACTGACCGCTTATGATGTGAAGAAGATACAGGCATTCCACGCCTACTACGGCCAGATGCCTGAGATGGCCGCCAAGGCATCCATCTTCTCTGCACTGCAGCTTTATCTGGATTTTATCAACCTCTTTGTCTATATTATGAGGATTTTGGGGCGGAGGAAGTAAGCATATAATTAAGACGTTGTTTTTGCCAGCAGATTATATCTGCTGGCATTTTTTTGTTTATTTATAATTTATAGGGTTGTAACACTAATCCGGTGTAATTTCTCTTCATTATGAGTAAAATTTGTTTTTTTAGAGTTTATATGAAGAAGGGACGGCTTCATATTGCGATGAATCGAAAGAATGAATCTTCTGCATATGTGATAACATAGTGATTTGATGAAAACGAAACATAAAACGAAACACTAAATGAAATATACTATTGACAATTCGTAAATAACGAAATATAATTAAAACATAAAATAAAAGGAAAACAAAACATGCTTTCTTGACTGTAACGGCAGCAGTCAAAAAATAAAATAACATATTCCAGGAGGGGAAGACATGAAGAAAAGAACGATAGCAGTTGTATTAGCGGCAGCAATAACAATGAGCTCTCTGGCAGGATGCTCTGGGGGCACAAAGCCTGCGGACACTACAACAGCGGCAACCGAAACAACCACTGTGGCGGCAACAGAGCAGAAGGAAGAAGGTACGAAAGCTTCTGAGCCAAAAGAAACAGAGGTAAAGGCGGAGGAAGTGGTAAGTTCAGATTTAACTCTGGGAGATTATGAGCCAAAGAAGAAGGAGTATAACTTCTATCTGACCTACAAATTGGTACATGCATGGTGGGATGCAGTGGGGTTAGGTCTGGAGGAAGCCCAGAAGCAGTATGCTGACCGGGGAATTACCATTAACTATGAGTATACGGCCCCTGTTGCACCGGATGCTATTGACCAGGTCAACCGCCTGGAAGAAGCAGCCGGAAGAGGATTTGACGTGATTGGTGTGGATGTGAATGATATTAAGATTGTTACACCAACCATCAATAATCTGATTGATCAGGGTGTAAAGGTCATGACTTTCTCCAGCTCGGATGCAACCAAAGAAGATGGATGTAAACGAATTGCATATGTTGGAAACACCCATAACTACCAGGATGGTGCTGATTTAGCAGAGATTCTTGCGGAAAAGATTGATTACAAAGGTCAGGTGGCTGCTTTAGCCGGAACCATTGGAGCTCCGTGCCATGAGGACCGTATCAAAGGTTTCAAGGATGTAATGGAAAAATATCCTGAGATTGAAGTGGTTGAAATACAGAATGATAATGATTCGGTTGAAAATGCACTTACATTCACAGAAGGATTTCTTCAGAAATATCCGGACTTAAAAGGAATTTTCTGCAATAACATGGGCAATCCCATTGGTGCGGCCCAGGCTGCCGTGGACGCAGGAAAAGCAGGGCAGATTGTATTGGTAGGTATGGATCATGACAAGAGGGCACTTGAGTATCTGAGAGATGGCGTGATACAGGCCCTGGGGGTTCAGGATTGCTTTAAGATGGGCTTTGATACAATTCAGGTGGCAATTATGATTGCCGATGGTTTAGAACCAGGAGCAGATACATATCCGGAGCAGACGGAAGAAACCACATCCATTATTTATCGGGAGGATGCGCAGAGGATGCTGGATATGCTGTACCCTGCGTCATAGACAGATTCAATTTTCGGGGCTAACGAAAACGATATAAATGCCGTAAAGAATTCCCTGCCATTTGGTAGGGAATTTCAAAAAACAGGAGGAATTTCATGGCAGAATATCTTTTGGAGATGAAACAGATTGTAAAGCAGTTCCCTGGAACCTTGGCCTTAGATCATGTGGATTTCACATTGGAACAGGGAGAGGTGATGGCTCTGATTGGGGAAAATGGAGCTGGCAAAAGTACGCTGATGAATGTTCTGATGGGAATGCTTCAGCCGGATTCCGGAGAGATGGTTTTGAGGGGGGAAACAATTACAAACCGGTCACCCTATGAAGCGCTGCAGAAAGGTATTGGAATGGTACCCCAGGAGCTTAATCTGGTAAGTGATTTATCAATTGCGGAAAATATTTTCCTGGGCCTTCATCAAAAAAAGGGGAATAGGATTAATTGGAACCAGATGCGGTCAAAGGCAAAGGAAATGCTTGACAAACTGGAAGTGGACATAGATCCGGGAAAGAAAATATCGGAGGTAAGCGCTGCATACCAACAGCTTGTATCGATAGCCAGAACGCTGGTCTTTGGTTCAAATATCATCATCCTGGATGAGCCGACAGCATCCCTGACTTTAAATGAGACAGAACATCTGTTTAAAAATATCAGGAAACTTAAGAATGAGGGAAAGGCCATCATCATGATTACGCATCACCTGGATGAGGTTCTGGAAATTGCGGACCGGGTTACAATCATGAGAGACGGCAAATTGATAAAGATAAGTAATACGTCAGATTTGTCTGTAGACGATATGATTTATTATATGGCTAATCAGAAGGTTGAGAAGAGCCGGCATATCGTTCGCCTGGTTTCTGATGAGGTGTTCTTAAAGGTTATAGGCCTTTGCAGAGACAGAGAGTTCCAGGATGTGGATTTTGAAGTCAAGAAAGGAGAAATCTTCGGTGTTGCGGGGCTGGTGGGAGCAGGACGAACAGAACTGTTTTCCTGTCTGTACGGTCTTACGAAAAAGGAAAAAGGCAAGGTGTATCTGGAGGGCAAGGAAGTGGAGATTACTTCACCAGATGAAGCAATCAGCTATGGAATCGGCCTTGTTCCGGAGGAACGCAGAAAACAAGGAATGTTTCCTATTCTTTCTATTTATGAAAATATTATGATGCCCAATTACCATAAGATAACACGTATGGGAAGAATAAATTTCAGCCAGGCCAGGGATGCTGCCAACCGTCATATACAGGCGCTCCGGATTAAAACACCGGATTGTCTCACCCAGATTAAAAACTTGAGTGGCGGCAATCAGCAAAAAGTCATATTAGGAAGATGGATGGAAAAACAGGTTAAGCTCTTTATTTTGGATGAACCAACAAGGGGGATTGATGTCCGGGCCAAAGGTGAAATATATAAATTAATCCGGAACATGGCGGACAGTGGGATCACTATTATTGTTATTTCTTCTGAGATTGAGGAACTTTTAACATTGGCTGACCGCATTATGATCATGAATGGTGGTAAGGTAAAGGGGTTTGTTGTGCCAAATGAGGATATGGAGCGGGAAGATATTTTAAAGGTGGCATTACACTAACTTATAGAGGGGTAGGTTTGATACATATGAAAGATAAAATTTTAGGCATGGTGAAATCCACTGCTGGGGCAGTGCTGATTGTCACTATATTGATGACAGTGATTGTTCAGCTGCTTACGGGACATTTTTATACGGCATATAATTTATCCACATTTTCGCGTTCTGCTTCTTTTACCATTATCATAGGTTTTGCACAGACCCTTGTACTTCTTCTTGGTGGAATTGATTTGTCGGTTGCCAGTGTGGCAGGGCTTTGCAGTATGATTTTTGCAATGTTAACCACTGTTGGGGGAGTAAATCCTTTTTTTAGCTATTATGATAGCGCTTATGGCTGGAGTTGCTTTAGGGGCAATTAACGGTATCTTTATCTGCAGCCTGAATCTGACTCCGTTCATTGTCACTCTGGCGACCAGTGCATTGTATAAGGGAATCATTTATGTAGCCACAAAGGGAATTCCATTAACCGGAATTCCGGAGTCAGTGACCATCATAGGCCAGGGAACGCTGTTTGGCATTATTCCATACCCTGCCATTATCATGGCAATTCTGGCAGTAATACTGATTTATATGTTGCGGTATACTTCCTTTGGTCGTCATATCTATGCGGTGGGTGGTAATGAACATGCGGCAAAAATTGTTGGAATACAGATTAACAAGACAAAGATGGCTGTATATGCCTTAACTGGATTCATATCAGCTTTAGCGGGGATACTAATGGTACTGCGCTTGGGTTCATCTCAGGTGAATATCGGAGAAAACTGGGCCATGCCTTCCATCACGGCCGGTGTGTTGGGCGGTACATCCATGAATGGAGGAAGCGGTGGAATCAGAGGAACTATCGTAGGCGGGCTGCTTATGAGCGTGATATCGTTTAGCATCAGCCTTTTGGGAATTTCTTCCTACTGGGATCAGATTGTTACCGGCGTGGTGGTCCTGATTGCGGTAGCGATTGATGCAATTCGGAGAAGGAACAACAGTAATGTATAAATATAACTATCAAATACATTAAGAGTGAGGAGGATATGATATGAAGTTTGGAATATGTTATTGCTATTGGAGTAAAGATTGGGAGGGAAATGATTATCCTAAGATGATTGAACGTGCCAGGGCCTGCGGTTTTGATGCCTTAGAAATCTTTTGGGGAAGAACACTCACAATGGAACAGCAGGAAGTAAATGAAATATTGGCGGCATCCAAGGCGAATGATGTGGAAATTTATGTGTCTGGCGGATTTGGTAAAGAGGAAGACCTGTCTCAGGCTGATGAAACAGAAAGAAGGGCTGCGGTTGAAAAGTCAAAACGTCTGATTGAAGCAATTGCCCGTCTGGGCAGCCATAATTTCTCGGGTATCAATTATGGAGCCTGGTGTAAATTTGACCGTCCAATCGACAAGGAGAAAAGTTTTGAGCAGTCTGCGAAGTCTCTTAAGGAAATTGGAAGATGTGCAGCTGATTATAATGTGAGCTGGAACATGGAAGTAGTGAACCGTTTTGAGAATTATATGCTTAATACTGCGGCCGAAGCAAGAAAACTGGCTGATATGGTGGATCACCCTAATATTAATATCCTTCTGGATATTTTCCATGGGATGATTGAAGAAGATGATTTGGCGGAAGCTATTCGGACAGCGGGCAGCAAACTGGGCCATTACCATATGGGGTCCAATAACAGGAGGCCTCCGAGACCTGGTTTCCTCCCTTGGCAGCAGGTAGTGGACGCGTTGAAGGAGATTAAGTATGACAGATGTATTTCTTTTGAGCCACTGGTGCGGACTGGGGGATCTGTCGCATTGGAGGGCGGGAATGTATGGAGGAATATGCTGCCGGCTGATGCCGACGATACGTATTTGGATGATCTGATAAAGGAATCGCTGGGATACATTAAAGGGATGTTTTAGAAGAGAGGTATTCAAATGGAAAGGTATATTATCGGTATAGATTCGGGTACTACCGGGATTAAGGCGGTGCTGTTTGATGAACAGGGGAATGAGATAGCAAAAAAAGGGATTGGGCTGAAGGGATACTTTCCGCAGGAGAATCAATACGAAGAGGATATGGAGGAAATCTGGGAAAAAGCACAGATTTGTGTGAAAAGTGTAGCTGCTCAGGTAGACCCCAACGCCATTATAGGAATCGGCATCACAGCCCAGGGGGACGGGCTGTGGATGGTGGATGAAGATATGAAGCCGGTACGCAGAGGATGCTGTTTTTGCGATGGCCGGGCGGCAGAGTTTGTAGACCAGTGGGTGGAGGACGGAACCTGCGAACGCTTATTTGAACTGACAGGTACATGGATTTTTACAGGGAACCAGAATGGCATTGTACGGTGGATGGAGAAGTATGAGAAGGAGTCTCTCGAAAAGAGCAGATGGCTCCTTCACTTGAAGGACTATCTATTCTATCAATTCACAGGACAGGTTACTACAGATGCCACGGACCAGTCACTTATTTTCCTCGATCAAAATAGGCGGGATTATTTGGAGGAGGCGTTCGAAGTATGCGGGTTAAAAGAATACCGTGAGAAATATCCTCCTGTAAAGACTGCAAAAGAGAACGCATATTTCATTTTGCCGGAACTGGCTGAAAAGGTAGGACTTACGGATAAAGTTTTGGTGACATCGGGCCCTATGGATGTGGGAGCCTGTGCCCTGGGAAGCGGTGTGATAGATAATGCCCACTGCTGTTCGATTATTGGGACGGCTGCCCTTCATGAAATGGTGATTGATAAACCGTTGCAGGATACAATCAAATCAGGCATGACCGTGTCGCATGTGATGGAGGGGAAATGGCTCAGGCTCATGGCTTCTCTGGCGGGGACACCAAACCTGGAATGGATGTTGCAGACAATTGGCAGCCAGATAAAGGAAAAGGCAGAGAAGTTAGGGAAGAATGTTTACGACTATATGGAAGAGATGATGAATGACGTGCCCATTGGCGCCCACGGTGTAATGTACCACCCTTATCTTCTTGCGGGAGGAGAGAGGGCGCCCTTTACAGATTCCAGGGCAAGGGCCAGTTATACGGGACTCAGCGTGAAAACCAGCCCGGCGGATATTGTAAGAGCCACCTATGCGGGTGTGGCATTTGCCGTTCTGGACTGTTCTGAACATATGCCCCTTACTCCGGAAGAAATTAAAG
>JAJQEA010000070.1 GCA_021201905.1 Clostridia bacterium | reverse complement strand
GAACCTTCACAATATTCTTGCCGATATCATGGATGTCGCCTTTCACCGTGGCCAGGATGATGGTTCCTTTCTTTTCCTGGGTCTGTCCGCTTCCATCCATAGCCGCCTTGATGACCTCAAATGCTGCCTTGGCTGCCTCCGCGCTCATAAGCAGCTGGGGCAGGAACACGGTGCCCTTCTCAAATCCCTTTCCCACACGGTCTAGGGCCGGTATCATCTCACGGTTGATGATATCTAAGGGTTCCCGCTCCTTTAACAGCGCGCTCACCGCGTTATGGGCAGCTTCCTTAAGACCTCTCTCAATGGCGGCTGACAGGGCCGGCCCCTGACTTCCCCCGGCCTCTCCTGACCCAGACGGATGGTCTGCCTTTGTCCCGTCCTGGCCGCCTCTTCCGATGGTCTGGCCCAGGCCCGCGCTCTGGCCGCTGTACACACTGATATACTGGCCGCACTGGGGATCCCGGTCCATAAGCGCGTTAAAGCTGTAGTAGGCACGCATCATTGCCTCGGAGTTGGGGTTTATGATGGCTGCTCCCAGCCCGCATTCCATTGCCATGGTAAAGAATGCGGCATTGATGATTTCCCTCTGGGGCAGTCCGAAGGATATGTTGGATACCCCCAGCACGGTTCCCACTCCCAGCTCGTCCCGGATACGCCGCAGCGTCTCCAGGGTGGTAAGTGCCCCCTTGCTGTTGGAACTGACCGTCATGCAGAGTCCGTCCAGAATGATATCCTCCGGTCCGATTCCGTACTCCGCTGCCCGGTCTATGATTTTCCTTCCCACGGCAAGACGCCCCTCTGCCGTATCGGGAATGCCGGACTCGTCCAGGCAGAGTCCCACAGCCACCCCGCCATATTTTGCCATCAGCGGAAAGACGCGGCTCATGGACTCCTCCTTGCCGTTGACGGAGTTAATCAGCGGTTTCCCGTTGTAGATGCGCATGGCCCGCTCCATGGCTTCCATGTCCGAGGTGTTGATTTGAAGGGGCAGGTCGATGATGGCCTGCAGCTCCCTTACAGCCTCCTCCATCATGGATGGCTCATGGATTTCAGGAAGTCCCACGTTCACATCCAGCACATCCGCTCCATTGTCCTGCTGGCTGACACCCTCCTTCAGGATATATTCCAGATTGTGGTCCCGCAGGGCCTGCTTGAATTTTGACTTGCCGGTGGGGTTTATGCGCTCCCCGATGATGATCATCTTATTGCCCACCGTCACTGCCTTTGCATAGGAGGACACCACGGTGCGGTGCTTTTTCTCCGGCCACACCACAGGCATGTCCTTACACCGCTGCGTCATCAGGCGTATGTGCTCCGGGGTGGTGCCGCAGCATCCTCCCAGAATCACGGCGCCCATGGCCGCAATCTCCTCCATGACAAGGGCAAAGCCCTCAGCGTCTATATCGTACACCGTCTTTCCGTTTTCGCTTCTGGGAAGGCCCGCATTGGGGTTTACCAGCACGGGAAGGGAGGATACCCTCAGAATTTCCTCCAGGATTCCCTTCATCTGCACAGGCCCCAGGCCGCAGTTGATTCCCAGGGCATCCACCCTCAGTCCCTCCAACAGGGCCACAGTGGACTCCACGTTTCCTCCGGTCAGAAGCTTTCCCTTTTCGTCAAATATAACGGTTGCGAACACAGGCAGGCGTTCCCCTGTATCCGGCCTGTATCCGGCCTCTTTGGCAGCCAGCACCGCGGCCTTCAGCTCATAGCTGTCGCTCATGGTTTCAATCAGGACCAGATCCGCACCTGCCCTGGCGCCTATGGACACCACCTCTTTATAAAGCTTCACCGCGTCCTCAAACTCCAGGTCCCCCAGAGGCTTGAGCAGCCGTCCCGTAGGGCCCAGATCCAGCGCCACGTATCCGCGGCCTGCCTCCAGAACCGCGGTCCTGGCATTCTCCACCGCGGCTGTCACGATGGGTTCCAGATCCTCCTTAAACTTAAGCCCGTTGGCGCCAAATGTATTGGTGGTCATGATGTCCGCGCCGGCCTCCAGATAGGACCGGTGTATGGATATAAGCACATCCCTGTGGGTCAGGTTCCACCGCTCCGGAAGCTCTCCCGGTTTCAAACCCCGGGCCTGGAGCAGGCTTCCCATTCCGCCGTCGCAGAACAGGCGGCGCACTTTCATCTCTTCTAATATTTTCATGGTCATTCTCCGCAAGTCCTCTTAACTGTTCAAAATGTCGTTTACCAGGATGTCCACCTGCTCCCCGCTGGTAATCCAGCTGGTGCAGAGGCGGATAGCCGTATGGCTCTCATCCACCCTTCCCTGGTTGGTGTAGCTGTACTTGTCCTTCCACGACTCCAGCAGGGAATCCGGCATGATGGGAAATACCTGGTTTGTGGTGTTTTCCACCAGGAAGGGGTATCCCTTTTTGACACAGGCGCAGCGGATCTTGTCTGCCAGCCTGTCCGCGTGTGCTCCCAGCTCAAAATACAGGCCGTCCCGCAAAAGCTCTCCAAACTGGATGCCCAGAAGGCGTCCCTTGGCCAGCATGCCGCCCCGCTGCTTGATATGGTAGCGGAAATCCACCTTCAGCTCGTCGTTCAATATAACCACGGCCTCCCCGAAAAGCGCCCCCACCTTGGTTCCGCCGATGTAGAATACGTCACATGCCGCTGCCAGGGACGCAAGGTCCAGATCATTTCCCTCTGCCGCCAGGCCGTATGCCAGACGGGCGCCGTCCACAAACAGATACAGCCCGTACTTTCTGCACACCCCGTACAGGCTCTCCAGCTCGGATTTGGTATAAATAGTGCCCAGCTCCGTGGGATTGGAGATGTATACCATCTTTGGCTGCACCGTGTGCTCAAAGCTTTCGTCCCGGATATGGGCCTGGTACAGATCCTCCACCTGCTCCGCCGTAATCTTGCCGTCCTCAGAGGGCAGGGCCAGCACCTTGTGACCCGTGGCCTCTATGGAGCCTGTCTCATGCACATTGATGTGAGCCGTCACAGCGCCCACCACGCCCTGATGGGAACGCAGGGCAGACGCAATGACTGTCATATTGGCCTGGGTGCCTCCCACCAGGAAATGGACCGCCGCGTCCTCCCGGCCGCAAAGGCTGCGGATGATGCCCGCGGCCTCCGCGCAGTAATGGTCCTCCCCGTATCCGGGCGTCTGCTCCAGGTTAGTCTCAGCCAGTTTCCTGAGTATGCGCTCATGGGCGCCTTCGCTGTAATCACAGTTAAAACGAATCATAATATAATTCCCCTTTTTATTTTATTTTTATACCGCCGCCTTACAGGGCTGTCCCCTGTTATCTCCTGTAGGGGCAGTCCGTCTTGGCACAGGCTTCACAGCCTTTTACGTCACACCGGTATGGTTTTTGGCTGACTCCCATGACTGCGGAAACCGATTTGGAGGGCATCATGAGAAGACTTTCCGTCAGCTTGATGCCGATGCGCTTTCCCGCCTCCAGGGCCTCCAGAAGCATTCCCTGGCATTCCAGCGGAAAGTCGCCGTAACCGGGGCTGAACCTGGGGCGCAGATACCGGCCCTTTGCTTCATATTCCGACTTTATGGCGGTACACACCTGATCGCAGTACTCCTCAATCATGGCCGCTGCCGCCGCCTGCATGACCACGGCCCGGCTCATCTGGAGACGGCTGTACTTCTGAATCAGATGGTCGGCCCCGCAGCCAAGGGTGGCCGCAAACACGATTATCTGGTCGCAGTCCTTCAGATTTCCCCACAAATTCCTGCTCCCGGCCTTGAAGCATCCCCCGTCAATCCTGTAATCCTCTCCCAGGGACAGGGGATATTCCCGGTACAGATGCCTGGGCGTGGCAGCCTCCCACAATTCCGCCAGGGACTGCTCCACCATGGTCGTCACCGCCTCATCCGCCTCCTGCCCCCTGTACCCCAGATAGCGGAGGACCTCCCTCCTGTCTACGTCATGTAAGTCCATATGTGCATTCTCCCGATGTTTTTTTCCTGGAATTCATTTTTTGTAACAGTTCAGACGTCTGAACTGTTACCATTTTCCGGCTCTGTATCCGGCTATAGAATCTCCGACAGGTTTTCCTTTATTTTCATGGCCACATCCGGCTTATTCATGGAATATACATGGATGCCGTTGACCCCGTTGGCAATCAGGTCAATGATCTGGTCCGTTGCATAGGCGATTCCGGCCTGCTTCATGGCCGCCGGATTGTCCCCGAACCGGTCCACAATGGACATGAACCTGGATGGCAGGTAGGTCCCCGACATCTGGGTAATCCGCCGTATCTGCTTTGCGTTGGTCACAGGCATAATGCCGGCAATCACAGGCACCTGGATTCCCTTTTCGCGGATTCGGTACAGGTAACTGTAAAGGTTGCTGTTGTCAAAAAACATCTGGGTGGTGACGAAATCGCATCCGGCCTCCACCTTCTGCTTCAGGTAATCCATGTCCACAGACTTGTTGGCTGATTCCACATGGCCCTCCGGGTAACATGCCGCACCGATGCAGAAATCACCTGATTTCTTGATTTCCCGTATCAGCTCGGAGGCATAGTGGTATTCCTTTGGCGTACTGCCGTCCTTGGGGATATCCCCCCGCAGTGCAAGCACATTTTCAATACCGCGCTCCTTTAACTCGCCCAGTACATGGCGCACCTTTTCCCTGGTGGATGACACACAGGTCAGATGGGCCAGTGGCGTCACCCCGTACTCCTCCTTGATGGCGGAGGCGATTCCCACCGTATAATCGCTGGTTCCCCCTCCTGCCCCGTATGTAACGCTCATAAACGACGGCTTCAGCTTTGCAATCTCCGCGGCCGCCCTTTCCACGGAATCATAGGCATCCTCTGTCTTTGGGGGAAACACCTCAAAGGAGAGGGTGGGCTTTCCTTCTGCCAGTATATCACGTATTTTCATTTATCTTTCCCTTCCTTCTGCATCATCCAAAAAAGCTCCGGCACCCCAATACTCAGGATTGCCGGAGCAAGCATTTACATTTCTATGGTCACTTTCTTCAGATGCCAGATATCCTTCACATACTCCTCAATGGTGCGGTCAGATGTGAACTTACCGCAGTTGGCCGTGTTGAGGATGGCTGCCTTGGCCCACCACGCCTGGTCCCTGTAAGCCTTATCCACCCTTTGGTGCGCCTCGGCATAGGAACGGAAGTCCTTGAGGATAAAGTAAGTGTCAGCCCGGTCGCTGCTCTTGGTGTTCAGAAGAGAATTGTAGATATCCCTGAACAGCTCTGGGTTATCCGGAGCATAGTAGCCGTTAATCAGCTGCATGAGCACACGGCGGATTTCCTGGTCATTGTTAAAGATATCCATGGGGTAATAGCCGCCGTTGTTCTCGTAGTTGATGACCTCGTCGGAGGACATGCCGAAGATAAAGGCGTTGTCCGCTCCCACCTCCTCCACGATTTCCACGTTGGCACCGTCCATGGTTCCCAGGGTAAGGGCTCCGTTGAGCATAAACTTCATGTTGCTGGTACCGGACGCCTCCTTGCTGGCCGTGGATATCTGCTCGCTGACATCGGCTGCCGCAAAGATAAGCTCCGCGTTGGATACGCGGTAATCCTCGATGAACACCACCTTAATCTTGCCGTTAATGGACTTGTCATTGTTGATAACATCCGCCACGGCATTGATGAGCTTGATGGTCAGCTTAGCCCGCTTGTAGCCTGCGGCTGCCTTTGCTCCGAAGATAAAGGTTCTGGGAACCATATCCATATCCGGATTATCCTTCAGCTGGTTGTACAGATACATCACATGGAGAATATTCATCAGCTGGCGCTTATACTCATGCAGCCTCTTGACCTGCACGTCGAAAATGGAGCGCGGATCCACGTCAATGCCGTTGTTCTCCTTGATGTACTTTGCAAGATGCAGCTTATTCTGGTACTTAATGTTCATAAATTCAAACTGGCACTTCTCATCCTCTGCAAAGAGTTCCAACTTTTTGATATGGGGAAGGTCGGTAATCCACTCATCTCCAATCCTGGAGGTGACCCAGTCCGCCAGAAGGGGGTTGCCGTGAAGCAGGAACCGTCTCTGGGTTATGCCGTTTGTCTTGTTGTTGAACTTCTCCGGCATCATCTCATAGAAGTCTTTTAATTCCTGGTTCTTAAGGATCTCCGTGTGAAGCCTTGCAACGCCGTTGACGGAAAAGCTGGCCGCTATTGCCATGTAAGCCATCTTCACCTGGCCGTCGTAGATAATGGACATTTTGCGCAGCTTCTCCTGGTTGCCCGGATACATGGTCTGTATCTGGTTCTGGAACCTGCGGTTGATTTCCTCCACAATCTGGTAAATTCTGGGCAGAAGCCGTGAGAACAGCTCAATGGGCCACTTCTCCAGCGCCTCGGACATGATGGTGTGGTTTGTATAAGCGCAGGTCTTTGTGGTTACCTCCCACGCCTCATCCCATGTGAGTCCCTCCTCGTCCAGAAGAATCCGCATCAGTTCAGGGATGGCAACCGTGGGGTGGGTGTCGTTCAGCTGGAACACTACCTTTTCATAGAATTTTCTGATGTCATCGTGCTTCTCTTTATACTTTCTCACCGCCCTCTGTACGCTGGCGGAAATAAAGAAATACTGCTGCTTCAAGCGCAGCTCCTTGCCCGCGTAGTGGTTGTCGTTGGGGTAAAGGACCTCCACAATGGTCTTGGCCAGATTCTCCTGCTCCACGGCCTTCCGGTAGTCTCCCCTGTCAAAGGAATCCAGGCTAAAGGTGTTGATGGGTTCTGCGTCCCAGATACGAAGGGTATTCACCACATTGTTGCCGTATCCGATGACCGGCAGGTCGTAGGGCACCGCGCGGACAGACTGGTATCCGTCCTGTACGAAATGGTTCACCCCGCCCTGGTTCTCAATGTGCACATAGCCCCCGAACTTAACCTCGGCCGCATACTCCGGCCTGCGGATCTCAAAGGGATTTCCGTCCTTTAACCAGTTATCCGGCACCTCTACCTGGTAGCCGTTTTCAATCTTCTGCTTGAACATGCCGTAGCGGTAACGGATGCCGCAGCCGTATGCCGGATAACCCAGGGTTGCCAGCGAATCCAGGAAGCAGGCCGCCAGACGTCCCAGGCCGCCATTTCCAAGGGCAGCGTCCGGCTCCTGGTCCTCAATCACATTCAAATCAAAGCCCATCTCATCCAGGGCTTCCTTAATCTCATCCCTGGCACAGATATTGATGATGTTATTGCCCAGGGCACGGCCCATGAGGAACTCCATGGACAGGTAGTATACTGTCTTAACGTCCTTTTTCTCATATTCCTTGTGAGTGGCAATCCACTCGTCAATGATGACATCCTTCACAGCATAGGCCACTGCCTGGAATACCTGCTGGGGATTCGCTTCATCAATGGTCCTTCGGAACATGTTCTTTACGTTGTCCACCACGCTGCGCTTGAACGTTTCCTTATCAAATCCTTTATTCATCGGCCATTATCCTCCTGCTTTCAGTTCCGCTTCTATACAGAACTATTGTATGTAAATCATTCCCAAATTATCAGACGGGGCGGGGTTTTTACAGGCCCCGCCTCACAATCTTACCATTATTTCATGGTCTTTTCAACACCGAGCATTACATTTTCGCCGTTAATGTTCCACTCCTTGACAAAGCCGGACATGGCCCCGATGCTGATATGGTCTGCCATAACCTCTGTTTTGATCTCGTCCGCATGGGCCTTAATCAGTTCTGCAATCCGGCTATTTCCATCCTGGAACACGCTGATGTGGTCCATGACCTCAAATCCGGCCTCCTTGCGCATGGTCTGAATCTTGCTGATGAGCTCTCTCACAAAGCCCTCCTCAATCAGCTCAGGCGTCAGGTTGGTATCCAGTACAACGGTCACATAGTTGTCTTCCTCTGTCACATAGCCGTCCTTCTGGGAAACATCGATCAGCAGGTCGTCCTTTGTCAGCACCACCTCCTGGCCGTCATAGTCAAAGGTGAGCTGTCCCTTTTCATTCAGGGTGTCCATGGCGGCGCTGCCGTCGATATCGGTAAGGGTGCTCCGGATCTGGTTTAACAGCTTGCCGTACTTTGGTCCCACTGTCTTTAACTGGGGCTTGAAGGAATAGGAGGTAAACTCCCTTACATCGTCGGAGAAAATCACCTGCTTCACATTCAGCTCTTCCTCGATAATCTGCACGTAGAACCTTGACAGCTCATGGTCGGCCTTCACATACATACGGGCAATGGGCTGGCGGTTCTTGATGTTGGCCGCGTTCCTGGCCGCACGTCCCATGACAACCACCTTCAGCACCTCATCCATGTCGGATTCCAGCTCCGTATCAATCCAGGACTCATTCACCTCCGGGAAGTCGCACAGATGTACGCTTTCAGGCGCGTTTCCATCCACCTTTCTCACGATATTCTGGTAAATCTGCTCTGTCATGAACGGAATCATGGGGGCTGCCGCCTTTGCCACGGTCACAAGGGCCGTGTACAGGGTCATGAAGGCATTAATCTTATCCTGCTCCATTCCCTTTGCCCAGAAGCGCTCACGGCTTCTGCGCACATACCAGTTGCTCAAGTCATCCACGAACTCCTGGAGGGATCTGGCTGCCTCAGGAATCTGGTAATTCATCAGACTGTTATCCACTGTCTTTATCATGGAATTCATCTTGGACAGCATCCAGCGGTCCATGACGGGAAGCTTGTCGTATTCCAGGGTGTATCTGGTGGGGTCAAAATTGTCAATATTGGCATACAGCACCCAGAACGCATAGGTATTCCAAAGAGTACCCATGAATTTGCGCTGTCCCTCGGTCACCGCCTTATCCTGGTAGCGCTTTGGAATCCAGGGCGCGCTGCAGGTGTAGAAGAACCAGCGGATGGCGTCCGCGCCGTGGGCTGCCAGGGCATCGAAGGGATCCACCGCATTGCCCTTGGACTTGCTCATCTTCTGTCCGTTCTCGTCCAGCACAAGACCCATGACAACAACGTTTTCATAAGGCGCCTTGTTGAACAGCAGGGTGGACTCCGTAAGAAGGGAATAGAACCATCCTCTGGTCTGGTCCACTGCCTCGGAGATAAACTGGGCCGGGAACTGCGACTCGAACAGCTCCTTATTCTCAAAGGGGTAATGGTGCTGCGCAAATGGCATGGCGCCGGAGTCAAACCAGCAGTCAATCACCTCAGGCACGCGCTTCATTGGCTTCTGGCACTTGGGACACCTGATGTTTACCGCGTCAATGTATGGACGGTGAAGCTCGATTTCATCCGGGCAGTTGTCGGATAAGCTCTTTAATTCCTCGATGCTTCCGATGGAATGCTGGTGTCCGCACTCGCACTCCCAGATATTGAGGGGGGTGCCCCAGTAGCGGTTTCTGGAAATGCCCCAGTCCTGGATATTCTCCAGCCAGTCACCGAAACGGCCCTTGCCGATGGAATCCGGAACCCAGATAATGGTTTTGATGTTGCGGATCAATTCATCCTGCACGGCCGTCATCTTGATGAACCAGGACTCTCTTGCATAGTAAATGAGAGGGGTTCCGCAGCGCCAGCAGTGTGGATAGCTGTGCTCAAAGCTGGGGGCTGAGAAAAGCAGTCCCCTGGACTTAAGGTCCTTTAACACCATGGGGTCCGCGTCCTTCACAAAGGTGCCTGCAAAGGGGGTTTCCTCCGTCATATCGCCCTTGGCGTCCACCAGCTGTACAAAGGGAAGGCCGTACTTGCGGCCGACGTTGGCATCATCCTCACCAAATGCAGGCGCAATGTGTACAATGCCTGTACCGTCTGTCAGCGTTACATAGTCGGCGCAGACCACATAGTAGGCTTTCTTGTGCTGCTTCTCGCACAGGGGCACGGAGCAGTCATAGAGGGGCTCATATTCCTTGAACTCCAGGTCCTTTCCCTTGTAAGTCTCCAGCACCTCATAGTCCTCACCCAGCACGGTATCTGCCAGGGCCTGGGCGATATAGTAGGTGTAGCCGTCGCCTGTCTTTACCTTTACATAGTCTTCCTTGGGGTTCACGCACAGGGCCAGGTTGCTGGGCAGGGTCCACGGCGTGGTGGTCCATGCCAGGATATAGGCATCCTCTCCCTTTGCCTTGAAGCGGGCAATGGCGGAACGCTCTTTTACATCCTTATACCCCTGGGCCACCTCATGGGAGGACAGCGGGGTGCCGCAGCGGGGACAGTAGGGAACCACCTTAAAGCCCTTGTACAAAAGACCCTTGTCCCAAATCTGCTTAAGAGCCCACCACTCGGACTCGATAAAGCTGTTGTCATATGTTACATAGGGATTGTCCATATCGGCCCAGAATCCAACAGTGTTGGAGAAATCCTCCCACATGCCCTTGTACTTCCAGACGCTTTCCTTACATTCCTTAATGAACGGCTCCAGACCGTACTGCTCAATCTGCTCCTTGCCGTCCAGTCCCAGCTTCTTCTCAACCTCCAGCTCCACAGGCAGGCCGTGTGTGTCCCATCCGGCCTTTCTCGGCACCATATACCCCTTCATGGCCCGGTATCTGGGAATCATATCCTTGATTACACGGGTCTCCACATGGCCGATATGAGGCTTGCCGTTGGCGGTTGGCGGTCCGTCGTAAAATACATAGGGCTTGCAGCCCTCCCTCATCCTGATGCTCTTTTCAAAGATGTGCTCTGCTTCCCAGAACTTCTCCACTTCTTTTTCCCGTTCCACAAACTTAAGGTCTGTGGGGACTTTGTCATACATAACGTCTTCCTCCGTTCCATTCATGATAGATTTCTATTCTGGTATGTGAAAAAGATTGTATATCCTTCCATGAAGCAAAAAAAAGGCTTCCGTCCCGAACAGGACGAAAGCCGTAAACCGCTTCGTTTAACCACCTATTACTGCATACCATCATATGAGTTCCCTTAACGCGGGAAACGCGTCCCGACCTATCATGCGCTGCTGGCGCATCCCTTCAGCCGGACAGCTCCGGAGTGATTTTCAGTTCTGCATTACTTGCACCGGTTCCCACCATCCCCGGCTCTCTGTAGCGTTCCTGCAGGCCTACTGTCTCCATCTAAGCCTTTTCCATTTAACTTCTTTATTATAATAACCCGCGCGTAAAATGTCAACCGTGTATCTGATTTTCGTTTATTTTGGCACCAGAATTATTTTTGGAAATCCTACTTCGACTCCCCCATGCAGGATTTACTCTT
>JAJQEA010000188.1:7595-11107 GCA_021201905.1 Clostridia bacterium | reverse complement strand
GAATTACCCTGTTCCTTGTCTGCATCGTCCTTCTGTTCAACCTCTTCTTTTGTGTTATCAGATGCTTCCTCAGACTTATCCGCATTCTCAGCCTTTGTTCCCTCTGATTCCTTTTGAGTCCCATTTGTATCCTGGCTGCCGGAATCTGTTCCCTCTGTTGGAGACGCTGCGGTTTCCTTGGAACCTTCCTCTCCGGTAGGAGACTGTGACTCCTGACTCTGGGAGGTCTGGTCCTCTGTTTCCGCCGGGGTTGATTCTGGCGGAGTTGATTTGGCCGGAGTTGTCTCTGTTGGAATGGTTTCGGTTGGAGCAGTTTCCCCTGGAGTTGATTCAGCGGGAATGCTTTCCTCTGGCATCGTTTCTGTGGGAGTTGTTTCGGTTGGTACTGTTTCCCCTGGTACCGTTTCTGTGGGTATTGTTTCTGAAGGTACTGTTTCAGCTGGAGTCGTTTCGGTTGGAACCGTCTCCGCCGGTTTGGATATAATGTTTACTTCCTCATCACCAAATGCGGCCTCATAGCTCTTTACAGTAAGTTTTTTTGTTCTCTTTACCTTCTCCTTACCATCCTCCATTCTGGTGATGGATGTGGAACAGCTGATGGAGCCTTCTCCATTATTTACATACAGGAAAATGATTTCCTCATCTCCGGTGACCATATACATGTCATCCGCGTCCTCCGGAAGCCGGACAAATACACGCAGCTCCGCGTCCATGTCCCCTCCGTCGTATTCCGGATAAATCTCATATACATTTCCTTCACCATAAAATAATTCTTCAAACTCCTCTGTCTTTCCGTTGGTAAAGTCAATATCCCCCTCTTGAAGGGGATTTCCCGCAGCAATTGCTTCCTCAATTGCGGTAACCAGGCCGGTACCGCTCATCTCGAAGACTATGCTGTCAGAAGATTCCGCTGCATATGCTGTCGTAAGGTCTGTACCAATATTAGTGGTAATCATGACCGCAGCAATCAGGGCAGCCAGGAATCTTTTGCATAAACCGTAAGGTTTTCTATGCCGTGCTCTTGATCTTCCTTTCTCCTTCATACCGTTTTCTCCTCTTCATATTTACTCCTATGTCATTTATCATAGCAAACAGGACGTTATTGGAAGCGTTAGCTTAGATGGATAATGGAGAAATTCTTAATAATTATTTAATTTGACTGTAAATTTGGCTGTAAAAGAACCCCTGACCGTATTGGCCAGGGGTTCCTGTTTTACTGCTATTTTGTTTTGCATTGACTGTAATGGACTGTTATGAATCCTCTTCTTTACGTTTCTTGCTCAACGCTGTTACCGCAACGAAGATTCCTGATAACATCATGGTCAATGTGGTTCTCATAGATGTCTGACCTGTCTTTGGCAGTGGTGCCAACGGCACTTCACCGTCATCGATTAAGGTTACATCTACTGGTAATTCTGGAAGAGGTGCTAACGGCACATCTTCTGGGGTGATGGTTGTGGAGCCTGGGCCACCAGGTGATGGGTTATAGCGTCCGTTGCCGGTTGGGTCACTACCGGTTCCGCCACCGCCACCGCCGCCGGATGGGCCACCGCCGCTGTTATAATTGAACTGTGCGGTAAAGGTTGTGCTCTGTGTGAACTCCGCAGCTTTGATTTCATCTGCGTTGGCATAGCTCCTGCTTCCATCTGTCCAGTTATTGAAGGAATATCTCCCAAGGTTGGATACTGTTACATTAGCATCTGGTCTTGCGGGACTCAGTTCCCTGTGGTCATAACCCTCTTCTCCTGTAACGATTTCATAAATGGTCTTGACTTCGGTTACCGCTCCTGATACTGTTCCATGATTTGTGTCTTCCGATACATATTGGAACATAATCTGGTACTTATCAGGTACTCCGTCTGGTGCGTTTGGTTCTTCTGTACCAATTTCATCAACATCAAAGTATGCTGTGAAGGTGGTATCTACCAGGTAGGTATTTGACTTCATCTTTGACATGTCTGGAGTGTAGTCATTTCCTTCGCTATCGTTCCAGTAGTCAAATGCGAAACCATCCAGAGCTGTTGCGTTTGCTCCATTCGGGCTAACTGGTGTCTTTTCTGTGTAGTTGCCATCCGCATCCATGAATACATGTACTTCTGCCTTAAGTGGATCTGCATCTACGGTACCCTTTGTTACATCTGCACTCTTGTATACGAAGATTGTCTCATACTTATCCGGTATTCCGTCAGGTTCATTTCCGTCTGGGCCATTTCCCTTCTCGTCCTTGCTGTAGTATACAAACACATAGTTGCTCTCGTTATGCTCGCTCACCCTCAGGTCGGTTGCTCTCGTGAACGCGTATCCGTCAATCTTCACGGCCTCGTCTGCTCCGGTAATGTAGTCGCCGTACTTCGCGTCCTTCACTTCCTGAGCCCTCAGCCCTTCCTTCGTGTCCTCGTCAATGTACTGCACCATGTAGGTCTGTGCCGCCTCGGCAAAGCTTACGATGAAGGTTACCTTTGTCTCTTCCTTCTTATCGATTACCGCTCCCTTCGGCTCTGCATCCCATGACTTGGTCTTCTGGTCGTATCCGGCTGCCGCAAGTGCCTCCGGTATGTCGTTCTCCGTCAGGGTATAGACTCCGTCCTCACTTGGTTTTCCTTCCTTCTCCAGTGTCACGACCTTCTCTACCTGGGTCGTTCCTCCCACGGTTCCATTGACGGCTCCGAATACCACAATCTCCTGGTATTTATCCGGTACTCCGTCCGGCTTGGTCGGATCCTCCGTTCCTATCTCATCTAATGTGTAATACACATTGATGATATTCGTTGACACATCAGTCCCGATGGTCAGCGGCAGGTTCTCTACATAATCAAGTACATATCTACCGTTCGTCTTTTCTTTATAAGTCGATACCAGGCTTCCGAATTCTTCGTTTCCCCGCTCCACTGCCTGCTCATCTTCTACCTCATCATAGAAGTAATGTACGCTGTATCCGAAATGGTCCTTGCTGTATACCACGTCCACAACGTCTCCACCGTTCGCGCTGATCCTCTCCGCTCCAGACCTTTCTCCCGGTATTATATAGCCGGGCGGGGCAAACAACCTTAAATCTGCCTCGATGTAATCGTCAAAGGTCCCTTTTCCTTCCACATTCTTAATGAGGTTTCCTTCTGCTTTGCTGTCCTTATAGTAGTTCACCGTGTAGCTCAGGTTCGTTTTCTTTGTATAAAGGACATCAATTACATTATCCTTTACTTTAATTATATAAGGCCCTGCTGGTGTTTGGACACCATTATTATATCCAATCGGCTTTTCTTTGTTAAGCCTGGTGTCCCCCAAGGTAACTCCCTCTCCAAAAGTCTTATCCTTAATCTCTTCGCTTGAGCCAAGATAGTGTTCTTCATCTTCAACTATTTCATCTTTATAATAGTGAATTACATAAGACAAATCTGTCCTTTTGGAATATACCACATTTACGACGTCTCCGCCATCCGCACTGATCTTCTCTGCTCCGCTCCTGGTTCCCGGTACTGCGTAACCTTCCGGAACATGCAAGGATAAATCTGCTT
>JAJQEA010000188.1:0-7495 GCA_021201905.1 Clostridia bacterium | reverse complement strand
CTTCGGCAAGGTAGTTTTTCTCTTCTATGCTGTCTTTGTAGTACTTCACAGTATAGCCCAGGTTCGTCTTCTTGCTGTAGACCACGTTTACGACATCTCCGCCATCCGCACTAATCTTCTCTGCTCCACTCCTGGTTCCCGGTACTGCGTAACCTTCCGGAACATGCAAGGATAAATCTGCTTGGATTACTTCTCCAAAGGTCCCTGTACCGTTCTCTTCGGCAAGGTAGTTTTTCTCTTCTATGCTGTCTTTGTAGTACTTCACAGTATAACCCAAATTATTTTTTCTTAAATAATAAAGATTCAAAACAGTACTATTATCAGCTTTTACAGCTTCTTGACTTATTCCATCAATGGCTGCCTCTTCATAAATAAAACCTGGTATTTGTAACTTATATGACGAATCACTTACTAGACTATCAGTATTAGCTCTTCTTTTTTCTGTTTTACCATACTGCTCAAAATCTTCTTCCTGGCTGCCACTAGTATTTATTTTTTGAATCCAGTGATTAACAGAAAATTCAGTCCTGCCTGCACTCCACTGTGCATATAATGTGATACTTTCATTGATAGTAATTTTATCATTACTCTCATACCACGTTCCATTTCCCCCTGCATCTGTATTCCATCCAACAAAGGTATATCCAGTCCTTGTAGGAATTTTGCCGGAAACAGTAGCGGTTGACCCCTTTGTATACTGTTGTCCATCAGGCATATTATCCCATGTACCAGCTGGAGCATTAGCATTATAGGCTAAATTAACCAATTCCTTCTGCAATAATACTCCATCTACATGCCATGTATCTTCCCTCTTGATAACATACCATAAGACATATTGGGTATTAGAATTATAAATAATCCGCTTATCCTGGGTAACTTTACTATTATATATATCAATAACTTTTTTAATTTGGTCAGGAGACGGCATAGTATTTAATCGTTCCTCTACACCAGGAGGAGTTGAATTAGTATAAAACGTCCCTATCTTAATCGCATTAGCAATTTTAATTGCCTGCGTATACTCACTTGCTTCATGCTCTTGAGGCTCTGTAGGTATTGAACCATCCAAACGAATATAAAACTCAGCATCAACATTCTCTTGCGCCCAAGCTGCATACAAAGTAATATTTTTATCAGGCATATCATATAATGTCCCCGCCGTATAGACTGCACTGGTGTACTGTTTATTTCCATTTGCATCTGGATTGGTACTCCATCCTGAAAAAAACATAGCCGCTACGTCTTAATCCGTCCGCTGATGGCAATGTTATCTCCGAACCCGCTGCTGCTGTAATTGGTGACGGTACAGTTCCGATTCCATAATTAGAATTAAACGTTATTGTAGGATTAAGAACACCGTTAACCTTAACGTAAAAGGTATCCTTTTGTGACGTTTTACTTCCCCATGAATACGTAACTGTGGTGGTTCCCGGTGCTATAGCAGTAATTTCTGCAGCAGGTCTCCGCAAATATGTTCCAGATAGCTTCACTGCAACAATACTGTCATTACCTGACGTCCATCTTCCATCTGTATTCCAAGTTTTTTCGGAGTATATCTGAAGCTTCTGTCCAACTGACATTTCTTTTGGCTTAGCAGAAGAAGAACTCGTACCACCAACAACATAAATCGTAAAATGCTCTGCTTCAAATGAAATACTATCGGTGGCTATTCCATTAACATTTTCTTCACTAATAGCTTCCAATTCCAATGTGTTAGATGTTACTTCCGCTACAGCTTCTGCATCCATCTGCTCCACTTTCGTATCGTCTGCTGCAAAGATTTCCACGTTTTCGGCTTCAGCAGTGATTTTTTCAATTGGGCTTCCGACAAATGTAACCTGCACATAACCGTTTTGCGACCAACTATTATCCAGCTTTTTCCCATTCAAAAGCAGATTGATATCATATGCCAAAACGGATGTTACTGTCTTTGACTCTTCCTCAGCCTCGAGTTTTTCCTTTACTACTTCTTCAAGACCAGTCACAACAGTAGCTTCTGCCTTTACTCCAGCCGGAAGTACCCCCTCATCTGCATGGATATAGATAGTTGTACCATCTTCCATGGGAAGTGCTACATCAAATGCAGGATGCTCGCCAGTTTCTGTCATGTAGACTTCAATTTCCTGCTCTTCATAAATATCAGAAACAGTATACCACGCAGTCTGCGAACCATCCTCATTATCAGCTACCGAATCAGCGACCAGAACTTCGCCATTAGCCGTAACACTTTCAATTGCAAATCCAATCTGATTCTTAACTCCAAAGGTTAAACTTTCTCCTTCTTCCACGCCTCTGGCGCCATCCACGATACGTGCGCTGGCACCCGGATTAATGGAGTAAGTAATCTTGTAACCATCAAAGTCTTCCAAAGCCTTCAGCTCATTAATCGTAGTGGTATAAACCTTTGCAGTACTGCAATACCCTATACCAACCAAATCATTTGTCACAGCCTTATTAACTGTCTCTTCCGGCTTAACCTCCGGTTTCGTAACATCGGAAGGAGTTCCTACCTGAACTGCTTCGGTTGCAGCTGGTGTTTCTGCCGCATCTGTCGAAGTCTCAGGAGCCGTAGTTTCGTCACCCTCTGACGGAGCCGCTGTAGTTCCCTCTGTGGTTGTTTCACTCGGGTCTGTGCTCTCCCCTGCCTCGGCAGTAGTTTCATCCGGTGCAGCTGTTGTGGATTCTTCCTGATTTCCTTCCTGTGCTTCTGTAGTACTTTCAGTTTCTGCCGGCTCTGTCTCTTTTTCCGTCGGAGCCTCTGTTTCCTTAACAGCTTCTGTCTTTTCTTCCGGCTCAACCTCTGGTTCCTTGGCTTCTTCGGCCTTGGGGGCTTCCTCAGCTTTTGGAGCTTCCTCAGCATTGCCTTCCTCATTATCAGCAACTACCGGTGCGTAATGGCGGATAATGGATGCCACTGGCTCACCAGCCGCTGCTTCCGGCTCGGCTGCTTCCGGTTCAGGAGCATCTGCTGCTTCAGCTTCCTGAGTTTTTTCCTCAGTCGGTTCAGGAGCATCCGTTGCTTCTTCTGTAGTTACTTCTTCTGTAGTCGCTTCCTCTGTGGTAGCTGCTTCTGTAGATGTCTCAATTTCACCCTCTGTGGGAGCAGTGCTTCCCTCCTCAGGAGCAGTGGGCTGTTCCTCTGTTGGAGCATCCGCAGACTCATCCGGAGCAACTGTGGTTGTATCATCTACGATTCCCTCATCCGTTGGTGCTGTTGTATCAGGAGCTGTGGTTTCCTCGGTTCCTGGTCCATTGACATCCTCCGGTGCGGCGGCTGTAGTTTCTTCCACTGGCTTGGAAATGTAATTAATCTCCTCATTGCCATATGCCGCTTCGAAGCTCTTTACAGTAATTCTCTTGGTCTTTTTAACCTTTTCTACGCCATCCTCCATCCTTGTGATGTTGGTGGAGCAACTGATCGCATCTTCCCCATTATTCACATATAAGAAGATAATCTCCTCATCGCCGGTTACCATATACATGTCATCGGCATCTTCCGGCAGTCGTACGAATACTCTCAGTTCCGCATCCATACTGCCGCCGTCCGGATCCGGGAATACCTCTAATACTTTCCCCTCTCCGTAGAACAAACTCTCGAATTTAGCAATGTCTCCATTGGTAAAGTCAAGATCGCCCGGTGATATTACATTGCCGTTTTCGATTGCCTCTTCGATAGCTGTCACCAATTGGGAACCAGTCATTTCGAATGTGACAGACTCTGACGACGATGTAGCCGCATAAGCTGCGTTCAGGTCCGCACCAACATTGGTACATACCATGGCTGCCGCTAACGCGAAGGCCACCAGACGTTTCCGCATGTTATAGACTGATTTCTTTAACATGCCAGACCTTTTTCGTCCTTCCATACTTACACTCCTCTCATATTTTTTTCTTTCTACATGATTCCAGATAAATCCAACTGTCTGAAACTAGTATAACAAACTACAGTTACAATCTGGTTACAATTTAAGAAAGTTTAAAATTTTTCTTAAATTAATTATGTAATTATAGATTCCCTCGCTATAATCATAGCAAAGAGAGCGTTATGTAAAGCGTTATTTCTCTCCTGTTTTTCGTTACTTTTTATTTGTATCATTAAATTTCAGCTTGTTTTTTATAACTTTTCCATGTATTTGTATCCATACACTGCCATTTATAAAACTTTAATAATATACCTAATAAATGAGAAAAAACCTCATTTCAATTGTGTTATTGCCAATATTATGGTAAAATGGTTTCAGGTACAAATGACACATAATGTTTTGAGTTTTTTTCTCACAAAATGAGGTGCTACTATGCTTATCCAGTTCAGTTTTAAAAATTTCAAGGCATTCAAAGAGGAGGTTTTGTTGGATTTCCTACCAGCCTCCATCAATAAGCATAAAAATACCCTGTTAAAGGACCCGGCGGACGGTGAACGCATACTTCCCCTCATCGGAATCTACGGCCCCAACAGCGGCGGCAAGTCCACGGTCCTCGATGCCTTGTCCAGTCTCTCCTCCCTGGTCACAGCATCTGTAACCGTACCAACCAGAATCAGGGACATGCACTGTCTCTTTTCGGCAGATTGCAAGGATATTCCCACTCAGTTTGACGTGTTATTCCGCAGCCAGGGTTTCCTGTTCCGTTATCAGCTTCAGCTTTTAAGAGGAACCATTGCCGAGGAGAATCTGTTCTATGGCAGCCTGGGCGGAAGTGATACGGGTATCCTTTTTAATAGGAAGGAATCCGTCATTCATCCCGGGCGTGAACTCATTTCCTTCTCCCTCAAGGCTGTGCCTCCGTCTGTCACTTTGCTGTCATGGCTCAATGCCTATACGGATTCCATACATGCCAGGGCCGCCTACTCCTGGTTCAGCAGAATACAGGGCATCAGCCCCAGGGAACTGCCCTCTGACACGGATACGCGCCGAAGACTGTGCGGTATCCTTAAGGATTTGGGACTTGATATAACGGATTACAGTATTATACTGGACTCTGACCACAAATCCCCTGCCGCATTCCTTGTTCACAATCCTCATGAAGGCTGTACCTTTGAATTGCCCTGGGAAGAGGAATCCACGGGCACTAAAAAGCTGCTTTCACTGCTGCCCTCAGTCCTGGCCAGTCTGGATGATGGCAGCCTGATGATGGCGGATGACCTTGACTGTGTTCTTCACCCGCATGCGCTCCGTTACCTGATAGCGCTCTACGCCAATCATGAGAAAAATCCTCACAATGCGCAGCTGCTATTCACTGCCCATAATACTGCCATTTTGCAGCCAACACAGATGCGCCGGGATGAAATCTGGCTTTGCTGCCGGCAGGAAGGTCAGGATACGGAATTGTACCCCCTATCCAGTTACAAAAAAGAAAACGGCCTCATCCCACGCAATGATGAGGCCTATGGAAAACAATATCTGGAAGGGCGTTATGGGGCCATGCCCAATATACATGCCTGACGGACTATTATTATGTTCCAAAATCCAAATACCATATAGTTTCTTATAATAAAACAAAGCCGCCACAGATTCACTCCTCTGTGACGGCTTATCTAATACCGCTCCATCTATTCTATTACGAAATTTCTCTGTAAACTTCCCCTCATCCCTGCTACATCAGGCTCTCCGGCATCACCTGGTAATTAAGTTTCACCTTCCTGCCCCCATCCCAGAGATGCAGATTCCTGTCTATTCTCTCATAAATCCTCAGGCAATATTCATTGGATGTGCCGTTGAGCATGACCAGATACTGGCTGGGATTATAGCAGGTAAACAGGTCGCCTTTCCTGAGGGATTTGCCGATAGCATCATGAAGCTTCTCAGATGCGGTCTTTAAAAGCTCTCCGCCTGTATCCAGGGGCTTTCCTTTGGAATCCAGCAGGGTGCAGCACAGGAGTACACTGGAAAATTCCACCCTCTCCGTCATGCGGGCCAGGAGCCGGTAACAGTCGATAAACGCAGGATATGTACAGTAATAAGGCCCGTTTATCCGCTCCCTCTCATGAAGACTGTCCCTTATATCCTTAAGCGTATCAGATGTATAGCGAATCTGTCCGCTCATAATGCGGAACCGTTCCAGCATCTTTTCAGAAGGTGGAAGTCCCTGTTCTTCAAAATACTGGGCAACCGCAGCGTCGTACACCTGCATGGCCTCCTTGAACCGCTTCATGGCAATGAGGCAGTCAATCTTCATAATCTGGCATTCCTCATACGGATACAGCTCACAGGCGTAGTTGCATAATTCCAGAAGTCCATTGTATTCGCGGTTATTCTTCATGAGACTGCTGGCAGCCCGGAGGCAGCTGAAGTACAGCTCCTGGTACCGCACTCCCACCACTGCTACCCATTTCTCACCGGCAAGCTGCGCCAGAAATTCTCCCTGATACAGACTGCAGGCCCGTTTTAACAGTGCCTCATCATGGGTGCGCAGAGCCTCCTTTGCCGTATCCTCGAAATCTCTGGCGTCGATATACACCGGCAGGTCCCCGCCATCCCATCTGTAAATCCCTCCGTCTGTGCGGATATACTCCCGTGGCGGCAGCTCGCTGCCCTCCAAAAGCTTGCGGAGCCGGAATACCGTGGCCCGCAAATTCCCTGAAGGATTCGAGCATTCACCATTTCCATAGAGCATGTCCAGAAGCTCCTCCCTGTGTACGCCCTCTTCGCCTGAATATAACAATATAAGTATCAGCTGCAGTACCTTTCCCGAAGGTCCTCCGGGTATCTGCAGGGGCTTCCTGTTATATTCCATCATGATACTTCCCATCATAAACACAGTCAGGCCTTCCCCTTCTCTGGCTGGATAGTATGTGCCTTCCTCCTTCATTTGTATCCCCCTTGTGGTAAAGCGTTATTTTATATATAACACATTTTACTACAGATTCCTCTTTTTTTCCATTATTTATCCTTCATAAACCAAAAATAGTAAGGAACCTCAACTAAAAGCATGACACTCCAGCCTATGGCGCAGGCATATGCAACCCCCGAAAGTCCGATCCTGGGTGTTAAAAGGTACACAAACACTACCCTGAGGCTGGTTTGGACAAAGGTTCCCAACAGAGTAACGCTCATATTTCCCATTCCTCTGAAAAATCCCTGAATTCCATTGGTAAATGCCGGAAACACATAAAATAACGCCATCAATCCCAGATAACGGCTGCCCAGTGTAACGATCCCTTCATTTCCCGCTGTTACAAACAGCCCCATAAGCGGCCTCCTGAACAAGGTGATGGATATGCAGATGAATACCCAGTAACAGGCTTCCAGCATGAGCCCTCTCCTGAACCCCTTTCGGATGCGTTCCTTCCTGCCTGCGCCTCTGTTCTGCGCCACAAATGTGGTAATTCCATGTGAAATGCTCTGCTCAGGCGTAAAGGCATAGTCATCAATCCGGTTAACCGCGTTGAACGCCGCAATCATATCCACGCCCAGGGGATTGACGGAGCCATGGATTAACAGCTTTCCGATGGGCTGGCAGGACTGCTGCAGCGCTGTATTGCTGCCGTAACGCAACG
>JAJQEA010000056.1 GCA_021201905.1 Clostridia bacterium | reverse complement strand
GGCCAAGGCGGCAGGGGGCAAGGCGGGAATCATGGCAGGGATTTTTCTGGTTTTTCTGGTTTCCCTGGGATGTGCCGGGTGCGGTGAGAGCCGGCAGAACGCACAGGAAGCGCAGAAAGCGCCCGATGTTATACCCGCATATCAGTTTGCCCCGGGATTTGGAATCATAGCCCATTCACCGTATCCGGTGTATGTTCTGGAAAATGAAGGCGGATACTCTGTCAGCAGGGACGGACTGACAGTGGAATTGGTGCGTGGAATGATGCAGAATAATGAGATGATCGCTGAACTGCGTATATTGGATCACAGGGAAAACCGGTTGGAGGATGACATTGGGGCGGATTCCCGGCTCTTTGATATACGCTGCTTTGGACCGGGAATACCGGATATGGGGTATACGGCAGAACGGATGGGAACGCACAGCCAGAACCGTGATGCCGGGGACGGCGGATACCGTGAGACATTGGCAGAGTTCTGTACCACATCCAAGAAGATTGACACGGAAAAAGGGCTGTCCGGATATTATTTCCGGATAGAGGGCCTGGATGAAAACCTGGAATTTTCCTGGACACAGGCCAAAGGCTGGGAACAGCTTTCGGATATGGAGGGTGCTGTCCGGCATGAAGACAGATGGATGGTGTCCAGGGCGGTTCCGGCAGGAGAAAAGGGGCTGGCAGTGGAGCTTTATGCGTTCAGCGAAAACACCGGTGAACAGGTGGTGCCGGGCAGAATCAACCCGTTGAGCAGCCAAAAGGAGGAAATCACCCTTTTGGGAGAAGATAAAAAGATTTACAGGCAGACAGGGGAATCACTGCCCATGGTGATGAACCGTGGGATGGAAGTGGAGTACAGGATAAACGGCTCAGACGGACGTATATGGTACTTTGATGTTCCGGCCGAATTGCAGAACGGAAGCTTTCAGCTCTCCGTGCCCTCCGTCACCCTCATATCTTCCGAAGAATCCGGTGTGATTACCCTGCCTTTGACCGGGGAGGGAGCTGGAAAGGAAGCTGGAAAGAAAGCTGGAAAAGAAGGTGTATCGGACCGGGAAATCCTGTTTCAGGACCACGGATTGGAAATCGTGTCAGTGGAAGCCGCGGCCGGGGAATCCCCGCTTTGCCGCCTGGAGCTCAGAGCGCAGGAGGCAAAGGGCAGCGGGCGGATGGAAATGGTTTTGTGCAGGGTTAAAACAAAGAAGGCACCGGACCAGGATGCGTGGCTGGATGTGATGCCGGATAAGGAGTCCGTATCAGATCCTGCTACGGGCAGCCGTTTTATATTTTATCTGCCCTATGAGGAGGGAGATGACTCCATCACATTTCAGCTCTGGCATCCGTACTATGTCTGGGAACAGCCTTTCAGCCTGGAGGTGTCTGTGTCCTGAGGCATGGGGATGGACAGGGGATATAGGGAGGTAATATGCAGCGACACGGAACCGGGAGAGGCAGGTGGAGCAGATACCGGCTTTTCTGGACAAAGAATATCTATGACAGACAGGGCGCAGAGCAGATGTTTCTTTCCGCAGTCAGGGAGAACTGCGCGTACCATTACAGGCACTGCAGGGAATACAGGCAGCTTCTTAAGAGGTCCGGATTTCGGCTGGGCCAGTTGGAAGGCTGCCGGGATATATGGCGTATTCCCGTTCTGCCCACCCTGTTTTTCAAACATCATGCCATACACTCCATTGCTCCGGAGCGCACCTGGCTTAAAACCACATCTTCAGGGACTTCGGGAACCGCAAGCCAGGTGAATTTTGACGGCGGGGCACTGCTGTGCGGTCTGGGGATGGTGGCGCGCACGGTATCAAGGAGGAGACTTCTGTCTCCCAGGCCGGCCCGTTACATTATATTTGGATATGAACCTCACAAAAATAACCGGACAGCGGTTGCCAGAAGTACATTCGGGCCCACCTTTTTCGCACCGCCTCTGAGCAGGGAATATGCCCTTATATACCGGCAGGGACAGTATATCCCGAATCTGGAGCATGTTATGGACCGGCTTTGCCGGTACAGCCGCGGCTCTGTGCCTGTGAGGATACTGGGCTTTCCGTCTTATGCCTATTTTGTCATGAAGCAGATGGAGGAGCGGGGAATACGCCTCACGCTGCCAGGGGGATCCAAAATGATTCTATCCGGCGGCTGGAAACAGTTTGAAGGACAGAAGGTGAACAAGGAGGTTCTCTATGGACTTGCGCGCAGCGTGCTTGGAATAGAGGAGAGGGATATTGTGGAATTTTTCAGCGCAGCGGAACATCCGGTGCTGTATTGTGATTGCAGGAACCATCATTTTCATGTGCCTGTGTACAGCCAGGTTATCATACGGGATATAAAAACCATGGAGCCTTTGGGGTATGGAAGGCCGGGTCTGGTCAATCTTATCACGCCCCTGATAAAAGCGGTTCCGGTCCTGAATGTGATGACAGATGATGTGGGAGTGCTCCATGAGGGAAGGGAGTGCGGCTGTGGGATTGACGCGCCTTATCTGGAGTTACTGGGCCGGGCCGGTGTAAGTGATATCAAGACATGCGCGGCCGGGGCCCAGGATATTCTGCGGGGGACATATGGGAAGGAGGCTGCCAGGTGATTCTTTTTCAGGGAAGGGTATATGATTCCATGCTCCAGGGAGAACTGCTGGGACAGTTGGAGACACGGATCAACGATACCAGAAGGGGACCGGGGCTGGATCCGGAAAAGGTCATTGGGGGGCTGGTTCGTCTGGGAGAGGAGCTGGGCTGTCTGCCGCAGTTTCTCAGCCGGGAATGGCTGGAGCATAAGATAGAGACAGAACTGGGAGTAACGGCGGGGGAAGGGCCAAAGCGCGGGACGGGTCCGCAAACAATGAAGACCCATATTCTCCCACTGGGGACCCTCCTTCACATAACGGCCGGAAATATGGAGGGACTGCCTGTATTCAGCGCCGTGGAAGGTCTGCTCACCGGAAATGTCAATCTATTGAAGCTTCCGGGCAATGACAGCGGTTTGTCCCTGAATATCATGTTACGGCTTATCCGTCTGGAACCGGCCCTGTCGGATTATATTTACGTCTTTGACACCCCGTCCGGGGATCTGCCTGCCATGAGGAAGATGGAAGAAATGGCAGATGGCATTGTGGTATGGGGAGGGGATTCGGCGGTGGCTGCGGTGCGCCAAAGCGCGCCGCCGGGAACCAGGCTCATTGAATGGGGGCATAAGCTGGGATTTGCATATATCTCCGGCTATGGGTGTAAGGATAAGGAGCTGTCTGCTCTGGCTGAGCATATCGTTTCCACAGGGCAGCTGCTGTGCAGTTCCTGTCAGACCATATTTCTGGATACGGAGCGTATGGATGAAGTGAATGGATTCTGCCAGGAATTCCTCCCGTATATGGAGAGGGCTGTGCGTTCCTGCCCAGGGGATGTTTCACGGTCCCTTCCGGGCATTTTACGGAGAGAGTTCCAGGTCCCTCACATGGAAGCCCGGCGCGGCTCTGTGAATCTGGCAGAGGCGGCCCTGGCGCTTTGGCGGTACAATGACAGGCTGGAGGGGATGGTGTACGGAAAAAAGGAAATGAGGAGGCTGTATCCGGGAGAGGGGTGCAGCCTTACGGCCTGCGATGACCATGAGCTGGAACTCTCCCCCATGTTTGGCAACTGTCTGGTAAAGCGTTTGCCGGAAGGACAATTGTTTGGATGCCTGAGATGCCATAAGAGGTACCTACAGACAGCAGGACTGATTTGTGAAGAGGACAGGCGGCCTGGGCTTACGAGGATTCTGGCCTCCGGCGGCGTGGCCCGCATCACCAGGGCCGGAACCATGTCATCCCCATTTGCGGGAGAGTCTCATGACGGGGAATATGCCCTGCGAAGATATGTAAGATATGTCAGCCAGGAAATGTAAAGATAGAATGAACCATAAGGAGGTTTTATATGGAGCTTGTGTACCGCTTTGCCGGCATGGATGATTTGGATTTTCTTGTCCGTATGCGGATAAGGGATTTGCAGATGTTTTCTGAATGCGCGGCAGGAACAGAATTAGTGGATGCCATACGAAGGTTTTACGAAACTAAGATAAAGGAAAATGCCTGCCTCACACTTTTGGGATATGCGGGCCGGGAGCTGGCAGCCACGGCCACCCTGTATTATTATGATGTACTGCCCTCCAATGAGAATCCGGTTGGACGGGTGGGACAGATTACCAATGTTTGGGTGGACGAGGCGTTCCGCTGTCAGGGCATTGCCACACGCATGGTGGGGCGGCTGATGGAGGAGGCCAGGGGAGAGGCCAAAATGGTGTGCCTGAATTCCTCAAAACAGGCCCTTGGCATGTATAAGAGGATGGGCTTTTCCGAAAAAAAGGAGTATCTGGTTTACTATTTCTAGTTCTGGCGGCGGTGATGCCGGCTGCCGTGGCAGCCGGATTCCTGGCCGTCCGACTGACTGTCAGAACGCTCAGTGGATTTTGGAACTTCCCCCTGCATTCTCTGCTGCCGGTGTTCACAGTGTTCCGTGTGGCCCTTTATCTCCTTCATGCTCTTATCCCTGAATTCATCCAGCGTGGCCTGGGGGTCCGCTGTGAGAAGCTCCTGTATGGCGTAATACTTTCCTAAGGACATCCCGTGTTCATGGGCTTCCTCGCACATGTGGCTGTCCACGCTGGCATACTCCGCCGTTACGCCGTGGCACTGCATTAGGGCTGTGTCCACGCACTCCTGAAGGCTGGAGAGCATCTTAAGGTCGCCGTCTTTTGTTTCCAGCGTGATGGAGACCAGGGCGTCCTTTTTCAGATACTGCTGCATGGCGTCGCTGCCCAGCAGAAGCGCCAGTGCATCTTCATATTTCAGGTGTTTCAGCGAAAGGGTCTGGAGAACGGTTTCGCTTTCTTCCCCGTAGGTGGTCTGGTCCACCACCTTTCCCCAGCGGTTGATGTCCAGCTCAATGCTGGGATTTACGTCTATGCTGATGACGGCTGCTTCCGTGTAGTACAGGCTGTAACCGCCCAGGCCACTGGTGGCAAAGAGCAGGAGACAGACAAGGGATACCGCCCATTTCATTCTGCGCGGCGCCGGCTTTCTGCTGCGGTCCATGTGTTTTATCACATAGTCAAGGGTCTGTCCCTTCAAGGCTTCCTCACAGCTTACCGCATCAAACGCATCATGTATATTCTGTTTCACCCTCATCACCTCCCAGCATTTTTTTGAGCCCGGCTTTCGCTCTTGACAGATGTGTATATATGGTATTGACGTTTTTATGTAAAATACCCGCAATCTCCACGGCTGAGTAGCCCTCATAATAATGCAGATAAACAATGATTCTGTATTTATCAGGAAGCTTCATCACGGATTCCAGCACATGGGACAGATCCGGGCTTTTTGTATCAGCCATGGTCATGGCCTCCTCAAGAGAGCAGGTGTGCGTCCTGAAGAAGCTGCGGAGCAAATCCTTGCACCTGTTCACGGTCACCCGAATCAGCCATGCCTTTTTATGCTCCTCGGAATCAAAGGGTTCAGAAAAAAGGGCGTATTTCAAAAATACATCCTGAAACACGTCCTCTGTATCACTTTCATTTTTCATATAGACAAAGCAGATGTGTTTTACCATATCCGCATATTGCCCAATCGTCTGTTCTACATCTGATTCCTGCCGCATAGCCGCTCCATTTGTCCGGTACTGCCAAGTACAGCACCGTTTTTCTATCTGTGATGTGAACCGCAGCCGCATCTGCCATGATGGCTGTTTCCGCTATGGCATCCATTCCCTGAAGTGCCCGGTGAGGACGTCTGTCCATGGTTTCCGTCCGGGCATATCCAATCCCCGTCCTCGGACCAGTGGCCTTCGCAGTCTCCGTGTTCGTGGTTCCTGCAGTATTCATAGTCTGTACAGTCAGCATATCCTCTGGGACAGGTCCAGTCGGCGCCCCAGGCAAGACTGCTTCCCGCTGCGGTTAATATAATGCCTGTGGCTGCTGCTGTCATTATAGTTCTGATTTTCATGATTTTCAATCTCCTTTTTTTGATTCGTTCACTGTTAATACGATTGAGGCACCGGAATCCTTTCAGTAATTTCATATTTTTTTCAGATGTTTTTTTTATTTATGGTTTTTTGAAACTGCGGTGCTTGTGAAATACCCCTGATTTTGATATACTTATCTGATGCACGGGATAGAGACACAAGGGAAAGATTATCCTGTAACGATAGAATACATAAAAGGAATGAACTGACATGGGTACCTGGAATTCCAGAGGCTTAAGGGGCTCTACCCTTGAAGATTTGATTAACCATACCAACGATTTGTACAGGGAAAAGAAGCTGGCTCTGATACAGAAGATACCGACGCCCATCACTCCCATTGAAATTGATAAGTCCAGCCGCCACATCACCCTGGCCTATTTTGACCAGAAGAGTACCGTGGACTATATCGGGGCCGTGCAGGGAATTCCGGTGTGTTTTGATGCCAAGGAATGCGCGGTAAAGACATTTCCCCTTCAAAATATCCACCCCCATCAGATTGAATTCATGGGGGAATTTGAGAAACAGGGCGGAATTGCATTTATCATTCTCTATTTTACCGGCCTGGATGAGATATATTACCTGCCTTTTGAACAGATAGAGGGATACTGGAAGCGGATGGAGGAGGGAGGGCGCAAAAGCTTTACCTACGACGAGGTGGACAAGAGCTGGCGGGTCCGTTCCCATGCCGGCTTTCTGGTCCACTATCTGGAGGAAATCCAAAAGGACCTGGACAGAAGGTCATAGAGACTGCGCGTGAAGCCCAAAACTGTTTCAGGCGCGCGAAAATAGGATTGACAGCCGCATGGTTTTCCTCTATAATGAAACAATCACGTTAATGAATTAGCACTTTACCATAGAAAAGTACTGAAGGTGAAAGCGCGAAAAAATATAAAGGCAGGGAACAGGATGGCAGGGAATAATCGGTTGATTCATACGCCGGAGGGCGTAAAGGACAGTTATAACGGGGAATGCAGGAAGAAGCTGGCAGTACAGGACAAGATTCTGGATACCTTTTACCTGTACGGATATGAGCATATCCAGACTCCGAGTTTTGAATATTTTGATATTTTCAGCAAGGACAGGGGAAGCGTGCCGGACAGGGAGATGTTTAAATTCTTTGACCGGGACAACAACACACTGGTGCTGCGGCCGGATATGACGCCGGCGGTTGCGCGTTGCGTGGCCAAGTACTTTATGGACGACCACATGCCTCTGCGGCTCTGCTATCTGGAGCGCACCTTTAAGAATAACAGCAGCTACCAGGGACGCCTGAAGGAACGGGCTGAGACAGGGGCTGAGCTCATTGGGGATGATTCCGAGGATGGGGATGCAGAGATGATTGCCATGGTCATTGACAGCCTGAGACAGACCGGCCTTAAGGAGTTCCAGGTGGAGCTGGGCCAGGTGGCGTTTTACAGAAGCCTTCTAAAGGAGGCTGGGCTGGAAGAGGAAGTGGAGGAAGAGCTGAATCAGTACATTGAAAACAAGAACTATTTTGCCGTGGAGGGTCTGTTAAAGAACCAGTCCATGGATGAAGGGCTTAAGCGGGCTTTTCTGAAGCTTCCGGAGCTGTTCGGCTCCCTGGAGCAGATGCAGGAGGCGAAAAAGCTTACCGACAATCCGGGAGCCCTGGCTGCCATTGAGCGGCTGGAGAGGGTCCACTCCATTCTGGAGAGCAGGGGCCTGGAAGCCTATGTGTCCTACGACCTGGGGATGCTCAGCAGGTATCAGTACTATACGGGGATCATTTTTAAGGCATATACATATGGAACCGGGGATTATATTGTCACCGGAGGCCGGTATGACAAGCTGTTGGTGCAGTTTGGCAAGGATACGCCTGCCGTGGGCTTTGTGATTGTGGTGGACCAGCTGATGGCAGCCCTTTCCAGGCAGCAGATTGATGTACCGGTGACGCTGGTGAACACGGTGATACTCTATGAGACGTCAGCCAGATCCCGTGCCCTGTGGCTGGGCAGCTATTTCAGGGACAAGGGGCTGGCCGTACAGTCCATGAAGAAGAAGGAGCAGGTGCCGGTGGAGGATTACAAGGCCATGGCGGCACAGAGGGGCATGCGCAATGTCCTGTACCTGAAGGGGGACGGGACCACAGTGACAGCCATGGACACGGTGAACGGGAATATAGACCAGATACCCATTACCGCTTACGAGTAAACACAGGGAGGCCGTGAATACAATGAGATATTTGACCATAGCGTTAGCCAAAGGAAGGCTTGCGAGCAAAGCCATGGAGATGTTTGAGGCAATCGGCATTTCCTGTGATGAGATGAAGGATAAGGCTTCCAGGAAGCTTATCTTTGTAAATGAGGACCTGGGTGTGCGTTTTTTCCTTGCAAAGGCCAATGATGTGCCTACCTACGTGGAGTACGGGGCGGCCGACATCGGCATAGTGGGACGGGATACCATATTGGAGGAGGGCCGCAAGCTCTACGAGGTCATGGACCTTGGTGTGGGGAAATGCAGAATGTGCGTCTGCGGGCCTGAATCAGCCAGGGAAAGGCTGGAGCACCATGAGCTGATTCGGGTGGCCACCAAGTACCCCAACATAGCAAAGGATTATTTTTATAACCAGAAATATCAGACCGTGGAAATCATTAAGCTGAACGGTTCCATCGAGCTGGCGCCTATCGTGGGCCTGTCCGAGGTGATTGTGGATATCGTGGAGACAGGCTCCACCCTGCGGGAGAACGGGCTTATGGTGCTGGAGGAGGTGTGCAGCCTGTCCGCCAGGATGGTGGTAAACCAGGTGAGCATGAAGACGGAAAATGAGCGGATCACGGCTATTATCAAGAAGTTCCAGTCATATCTAAAGGAGAATAACGGGAAGGCTTAAGAGAGGTGCCGGAAAGCAGCAATAAAGAAGAAAAGGCAGCAATACAGAAGCAAAGTCAGGAAAGCGGAGGAATGTTAGGCATGAGAATCGTGACATTAGACAATAAGTCCATGGAAAATATTCTGGCGGACATGTTAAAAAGGGACCCCAATAACTATGACAGCTATACCCAGACCGTACAGGCCATTGTGGAGGATGTAAAGACCAGGGGAGACGAGGCGCTGTTTGAGTATACAAAGCGGTTTGACGGGGCGGACATGGATGGGAACAGCATACGCGTGACCCGGGAGGAAATTGATGAGGCCATGAAACAGGTGGAACCGGGCCTTTTAAAGGTCATGGAGAAGTCCATGGACAATATCCGCCGTTATCATGAGAAGCAGAGACAGAACAGCTGGTTTGACGCCCAGCCTGACGGCACCATCCTGGGCCAGAAGGTGACCGCCCTAGAGAGTGTGGGCGTGTATGTGCCCGGCGGCAAGGCGGCCTATCCTTCCTCTGTCCTGATGAATATTATTCCGGCCGAGGTGGCAGGTGTGAAGCGCATCGCCATGGTGACGCCGCCCGGAAAGGACGGAAAGGTAAATCCGGTGACTCTGACAGCGGCCCACATGGCGGGAGCCACAGAGGTCTATAAGGCAGGAGGAGCCCAGGCAGTGGCGGCCCTGGCCTTTGGCACGGCTTCCATCCCCAGGGTGAATAAAATCGTGGGCCCCGGCAACATCTTTGTGGCCCTGGCCAAAAAGGCCGTGTATGGCCATGTGAGCATTGACAGTATAGCAGGACCCAGCGAAATCCTGGTGATTGCCGATGACAGCGCCAATCCGCGTTTTGTGGCCGCGGACCTGTTAAGCCAGGCAGAACACGATGAGCTGGCGTCCTCCATCCTGGTGACCACCAGCATGGATCTGGCCAGAAAGGTATCCGATGAGGTGGATGGTTTCCTGAAGGTGCTGTCACGCAGCGACATCATAAGAAAGTCCCTGGATAATTACGGCTATATCCTGGTGGCAGAATCCATGGAAAAGGCAGTGGAGACAGCCAACAGCATTGCGCCGGAGCACATGGAAATCGTCACCAGGAATCCGTTTGAGGTCATGACAAAGATTCAGAACGCAGGTGCTATCTTTATAGGGGAGTACAGCTCAGAGCCTTTGGGAGATTATTTTGCCGGCCCCAACCACATCCTGCCCACCAACGGGACGGCCAAGTTCTTTTCGCCCCTTGGCGTGGATGATTTCATCAAGAAATCCAGCATTATTTATTACTCCAGGGAGGCTCTTGAGGCAGCCCACAAGGACATAGAGGCATTTGCCGAGTCAGAACACCTGACAGCCCACGCCAATTCAGTCAGAGTGCGCTTTGAACAATAGGGAGGTACAGCGAATATGGAACGGATTGCATCCATCACCCGAAACACCAACGAGACGCAGATATCCATGAGCCTTAACCTGGACGGATCCGGCAGGGGGAATATCAGCACGGGCATCGGGTTCTTTGACCATATGTTAAACAGCTTTGCGCGCCACGGCTTTTTTGACCTGGACCTTATGGTAAAGGGGGATTTGGAGGTGGACACCCACCACACCATAGAGGATACGGGAATTGTGCTGGGACAGGCCATCCGAAAGGCAGTGGGGGACAAAAAGGGGATTGTGCGCTACGGCTCCCAGATACTGCCCATGGACGAATCCCTGGTGCTCTGCGCCCTGGACCTCTGCGGAAGGCCCTATCTGGTCTGGGATCTGGTCCTGGACCGGGAAAAGGTGGGGGATTTGGAGACTGAGATGGTGCGGGAATTCTTTTACGCCGTCTCCTATGGTGCGGAGATGAACCTTCATTTAAAACAGCTTTCAGGGACAAACAATCACCATATCATCGAGGCTGCCTTTAAGGCATTTGCCAAGGCCCTGGACGGGGCGGTGGCGGCGGAACCCCGCCTGTCAGGCGTACTTTCCACCAAGGGGAGCCTTTAGGATGGGAGAGATGCCCGCCCTGTCCCGGAAAATGACAATGCTCCTATCAGTTTGAAGCAGTGCCGTATGCCCGTCTGAGGCAGGCAGAATACAGCTCAGGCATGGTTATCGGGGTGACTGAGGACGGATTCGCCCATATCCTGGCAGCGGGACGAAGGAGCAGACTCCATGGAGCCATGCTGGCCGGGGAGATAAACCGGCGGATGGATATGTGCGGATGTCCCGGGGAACCGGCGTCTGGGGACAGAGAGAAAATAATAGAATAAAAGGAGATTCATATGCAGTTATATCCGGCAATTGATATGAAGAACGGACAGTGTGTCCGCTTAAAG
>JAJQEA010000152.1:9717-11169 GCA_021201905.1 Clostridia bacterium | reverse complement strand
CCTTTATCGTGTATTCGGCTGCCAGCGGCGGCGTCTCTGTTGCGGCCCTTCTCATGGCGGGCTGGGTGCCGGGACTTTTGTGGGCAGCCCTTTGCATGGCAGTGGCCTGCGTCTACGGCGCAAAGCACGGATATGTGATGAAGCGGGATAAGATGACCGCGGCCATCATTGCAAAGACCATATGGGAGGCCATTCCCAGCCTGTTCCTCATCGTCATCATCATTGGCGGCATCCTTTCCGGCTATTTCACACCCACCGAGGCATCGGGCGTGGCAGTTGTGTACGCCTTCCTTCTGTCGGTCTTTGTCTACAAGAGTATCCGGATTAAGGATATTCCCAAGATACTGGTGGACACAGCGGTTATGACCACCATCGTCATGCTGATTATCGGCGCCTCCTCTGTGCTGTCCTTTGTCCTGTCCTTCACAGGACTGCCCCAGGCCATCAGCAGCCTGCTTTTAGGAATCTCCGATAACCGGATTGTCATACTGTTAATCATCAATATAACGCTGCTGATTGTGGGAACCTTTATGGATATGGCCCCGGCCCTGCTCATATTTACGCCTATTTTCCTTCCCATTGTAAAGAGCCTGGGAATGGACCCCATCCAGTTTGGCGTCATGATTGTCATGAACCTGTCCATCGGCACCATCACGCTTCCGGTGGGAAATGTACTCTTTGTGGGCTGCAGTGTTGCCAGACTGCAGGTGGAGGACGTGATGAAAAAGCTGCTTCCGTTCTTTGCGGCGATTGTGGCGGCATTGATGTTCATAACCTTTGTGCCCGGATTCAGCATGTGGCTGCCCGGTGTCCTGGGATTGTTAAAATAGGAGGGTAGGAAATCAGAATGAGGAGTGTAAAAATGAGGAAGGCAGATAAAAAGAACGTGCAGGAAAAGCTGGACCTTGTCATTGAAAAGCTCATGAATCTGGGCGGACCGGAGAACGGAGAGGAGCTGGCTGAGGGCGGCGAGGCCATTGGCTTTTTCAAACGGGATTTTGGAATCCGGGAATGGGACTGGCCCCAGGGCGTGGGACTGTACGGCCTGTTGAGAATCATGCAGGCCCGGAAAAACGAGGATTATAAGGAGTTCCTGCACCAGTGGTTCAAGGACAACATAAGGGAAGGGCTTCCCTCAAAAAACATCAATACCACCACGCCCCTTCTCACCCTGGCAGAGCTTAACGAGTATTATCACGACCAGGAACTGGAAGCGCTTTGCCTGAAATGGGCGGAATGGCTCATGAACTGCCTGCCCAGGACCATGGAACGGGGATTCCAGCATGTGACCAGCGCCAACGGGGACCGTCAGGGCGTGCGGCTCAATGAAAATGAGATGTGGATTGACACCATTTTTATGACGGTGCTCTTTCTCAACCGGATGGGGCAGAAATACCAGAACCAGACATGGATCGACGAGTCCATCCACCAGGTGCTGATGCTCATAAAGTT
>JAJQEA010000152.1:0-9707 GCA_021201905.1 Clostridia bacterium | reverse complement strand
CATAAAGTATCTGTGGGACAAGGAGACAGGACTGTTCTACCATGGATGGACCTTCAATGAAAGGAATAATTTCGGCGGTATTTTCTGGTGCAGGGGAAACAGCTGGTTTACCTTGGGAATACTGGATTATATCGATATGTTTAAGGGTACCATGAACGCCGGCGTAAAGGAGTTTGTGGTGGATACATATAAGGCCCAGGCGGAGGCCCTCAAGGGACTTCAGGGCAAAAGCGGCCTGTGGCATACGGTGCTGACCGACGCGGACAGCTATGAGGAGGTGTCAGGCAGCGCCGCCATCACCGCGGGAATTCTCAAGGGAATTCGGTACGGAATCCTGGACGATTCCTATCTGCCCTGCGCCTGGAAGGCAGTGGAGGCCATTCTGGACAACATTGACAGGGACGGCACCGTGCTCAATGTGTCCGGCGGCACCGGCATGGGGTATGACGCGGACCACTATAAAAATATATTGATTGCGCCCATGGCTTATGGGCAGTCGCTGACTATATTGGCGCTGGCGGAGGCGTTGCTGCACCTGGACTGATATTTGCCCGGGCGTGAGCGGGAAGCCATATTAAAAGAGATATAAGTTTCGGGAAAAGTGTCTGTATCTGTCAACAGGCACTTTCTTTTTTTCTATATTGATAATATAATAGGCACATGTATATTACGGCCTTGCTGTAATGATTTTGCTGAAAGAGAGGAAATAAATCCATGAAGGTATTGAAACAGGGAGATATATATGCGCCGGAGCATCTGGGGAGGAAGGATATTCTCATAGAAGGAAGCCGGATAGCCAGGATAGCGGACCACATAGACGAATACGACCAGATAGAGGAGGTGGAGAAGGTGGAACTGGGCGGGCATATTCTGGCGCCGGGATACATGGATATCCATGTCCACATAACAGGCGGAGGCGGCGAGAGCGGACCCGCCACCAGGGTGCCGGAGGCAGGCCTCAGCGTGCTGGTCCGAAACGGCATTACAACGGTGGTGGGACTCTTGGGCACAGACGGGATAACCAGAAGCCTGGAGAACCTTCTGGCAAAGGCCAGGGCTTTCAATGAAGAGGGAATCACCTGCCGTATCCTCACCGGGGCATACGGATACCCGTCCCCCACCATTACAGGGAGCGTGGAGCGGGATATAGCCCTGATTGACCTGATGGTGGGTGTTAAAATCGCCATGAGCGACCACAGAAGCTCCAATCTGACAGGGGAGCAGCTGATTTCACTGGCAACCCAGGCCCGAAGGGCCGGTATGCTCGCCGGGTGCAGCGGCTATGTGACCATCCATATGGGAAGCGGAAGGGCCGGGCTGGATCCTCTGTTCTATGCAATCGACAACAGCGATGTGCCTGTTCAGAAATTCCTTCCGACCCATATGGGGCGCACCCGAGAGCTGTTTGAGCAGGGCCTGGAATTTGTGAAGCGCGGCGGAACCATTGATATGACGGCCGGGCTTACCAGGGAGGAGTTAGAGGAGACGGCGGACCAGATTCTGAGCTACCTTAACCAGGATCCGGAGGGGCTTAACATGACCATGTCCAGCGATGCATACGGAAGCGCGCCCAGGTTCAATGAAAGGATGGAATGCATCGGCCTCACCTATGCGTCGCCCAAAAGCCTGCACCAACAGCTGAAGGTGCTGGTGTGCGAGCGGGGAGCCAGCCTGGAAAAGGTGCTGAACCTTCTGACCAAGAACCCTGCCAGGGTGCTGGGAATGACGGGAGTCAAGGGGACTGTGGCGGAAGGCGCGGACGCTGACTTGGTGGTGTACGATGATTCCATGGATATCCTCCACGTCATGGCCGGAGGCAGGAAGGCTGTGTGGAATAAAGAAGTTATCATGAAGGGGACCTTTGAAGAATAGGGAGTTTGGCCTGGTCTTTAACTGAAAGGCAGGAGGGATTCCTATGGTGTTTCTGATGTTTACCCCATGGCTGCTTCTGTCCCGGGTAATGATCAGCCTGGTTCAGGCTTTCTTTGCTCCGGCTGGGTACGGATTCATGGCCGGACCTGCGGCGCCTATAAGACAATCTCCATCCCGTCATAGGCGAATGATACGTTGTCCAGTGTTTTTTCAAATTCCCGGTAGTAACCATAGGATTTGCCCCAATACTCATCAATGTGGGTAATGATAATGCGCTTTATCCTGTATGCGCGCTTGATTTCCATTATTTCATCCAGGGTAAACATGTCGCCCCTGAAAGGTGCAGAATCAAGCTTTGACCCGTCTTTCAGTATTCCATCGTCGGAAACAAGCCCGATGATTAAAACGTCCGCGTCATAATACAATTCATTGGGCACAAAGGGCTTCACATCGCAGCAGGCGTAAACCGCTTTTTTCGAGCCTTCCGATATGACATAAAATGTCATATTGCCGCGATGGGTTTTGTTATTTACCAGGTGTATTTCTATGGTTCCGATTTTTACGTAGTTTGTCCTGTTGATTGAAATGCAGTTCAGAACATTCTGATAGTAGTACAGCCCATCGCCGTTTCAGGCATTGATATCGTCTGCCACCTCAGGCAATGCAATGAATTGTATGGGGGTTCCTCTGTCTGCAATGCAGTCGTAACCCAATGGCTCCACGATACGCATGCCTCTCGTATGATCCGGATCCTTGTGGGAGATGGATAGATATTCAATCCTGGTTATACCCTGCCTGTCGCAGGCAACTGCAATGTCCTCCGGCATATCAATGAGCATTCCGATGTCCTCTATATAAAGACTCGGCCCTAAGCGCTCATACCGGCCGCGTTTGATTCTGGCCTCCCGGCAGACAGGGCAGTTACAAAAGGGATTGGGAATCAGAAACATTCCCCCGCTTCCTGCAATTTTTAACTTCATCTGTGTTCACCTCCCGGCGTTATTTTTATGGTACCAACATTGCTCTGATTTCGCGGATCATACCCTTTGGTATGTTATCGTCGTCCAGCGGCATGATACTGCTCAGCATCCGCACGCCCTGATAGGAAAATAGCAGCAAATCCGCAACCGCGTTTACATTGGCCTGCTTAAACTCGCCTTTGTCAATGCCGTATTGAATCAGGCTGCAAAGCATTGCCTTTGAAATGTAATACTGCTTCAGCATGGCGTTATCCTCTGATAATGGTATGCCGCTGTAATACTCATAAAAAGCAAGTCCCAGCGAACCGCTTCTGTCTAGCATCTCGGACTGGTAACGCTCCAGTAGTTCATCCAATATGAGAACAGCCGGCCGGTTCTTTTCCATCTGTTCAGCAACCTGGCTTTCGAGATCCGACATAAATTCATTTATAATGCCGGCAAATATCTGACCGGTACTCCCGTAGTGCATATATAATCCGCCGCGGCTAAGTCCCGCTGCCTCGCAGATGTCTTTCATTGTGACATCCTTAAATCCCTTTTGGACAAATAAAACCAGTGCCGCTTTCCGTATGGCTGTCTTTGTTTTGTCCCCTTTTTGCCCATGGGCCTGTCACCTTCCTTTTATCCTGTCTGTTTCCGACACGCATGTCTGTTTTTAATATACGACACTTGTGTCGGAAAGTCAATGATTAAATGCCTGCGCCGACGCAAAAAGGAGCAGCAAAAAAAGGAGCAGCCAAAAAAGAGTATCCGTCATTTCCGGCGGATACCCTTTTGATGTACTGCGTGTCTGAAACAATATTCCTATTTAAGAATGTCATCCTTCTTTCCAAGAATTGCCTCCGCGGCTGCGCAGGCAGGACAGTCACAGTATTTTGCCCCTGCGGCCTTGATTCCCTTTGCATGGGCTGCAACCTCCTTGGCCTTGTCTGCCCCGAAGACCTGGGCGCCCATATCGGATTCAGCAAAACCAATCAGGCCGTCAACCGGCATGATGTCTGCTTCCAGCTCGGCAATGTATGTTGTTGTTGCCGCGGCCTCGTTCTCAGTTCCAACCGCATCCAGCCAGGTCTGGGCTGCTGCCTTTGCCTCTTTGCTGCATGATGCTGCATTCATTAATTCGTGTGTTTTTTCAACGGCGAAACTTAATACTTCCTTATCCATAATTGATAGCCCCTCTTTCTTCTGAAATTTGTCTATATTTTACCATAAATGTCCGACATTTGCAAATTAAACATAGGATTGTCCCATAGGTTTATCCTATATGTCCGGGCTGCTCTGTTCCAGAAATCTGCGCCTGTATTTCATATCCGCGTAATTCGCGATCCGTTTGAGGTAAACAGCGTCATACATGCCTCCTATGATTCCCGCAATGGGGATTCCCTGCAAAAATTTCATGTACAGAAGTTCTGAGGAAAGGGCATTGGACGCCTGTTTCATGAGACAGGTGCGAAGAGAGGCAGTATCATGGGCTTCGGGTCCGTCTGGAAGCTCACCAGGGCCGTCCTGGCCGCAAAACGTCCCGGACAGGGGCGCTCCGGTGGAGATGAAACGGCCCATGGCGTCCAGACTCTGGTTACCGGATTGGGCCGCGTTACCTTTAGACAGGGCGGTGGAAATCAGCTTTAATATAAAACATTGTTCCTCCGCAGTATCGTACGGGAATCCGTAGCTTATGGCTGTTTCATAGATGCTTTTCAGGACCATTCCTGTAAACAGCGGTATGTCGGGTAGTCCGATGCCCAAGGCTCCCAGGCCGATTCCGCTGGCGCCGGCTGCGGCCAGGTTCTTGACCTTGTTCTTACCTGCCTCCCTGGAAAAGGCCTTCATGGTTTTTCTGCTTTCCTTGAGCTTGGCAGCGTAAGCATTGACTTTATAGGTGTTTTCCATATCCTCCTTCCGGTATGTTTTTTCTATGACGGACGTTCCACGGTTGAAGATCAGCTCAAATGCCTTATAAAATGCCAGGTTCAGGGTATTTTCCAGCTTTTCCGGGACAAAACGCTCCAGCTTCCGGTTCAGCACAGGCTCCTTTTGACGCCGGGCTGCGGATATAAAACGCTCCTCCCTTTTCTCTAAAGCCTTCCACTCCAGCTGGCGCGGGCTTTTTTTTCAGAGGTCTTATCATGATTCTCATTCCTTCTTTCTGATATGGAGACGGCTGTTATGATGTATCATACCATAGCCGGGGTGCAAGATGCTATTTTATTTTTAGAAAAATGTGCTTCAGCTCAGAAAAGCTTTAGAAAAATGTGTGGCGGTGACACAAGCCCCCGGTTGACAAACCAGCGGATGATGTGTATAATAGTTGATTGATGCAACTGTTGTATAATACAATAGAGATAACAGGGAGAACAAAATGAATCAATATACGGGAATATACCGGCGCTGTGAGCTGTGGTTTATCCGGAGGGAGTTGGAGCAGTTTGGACTGCGGCCCCTGGAGGGGAAAATTATTATGTTTCTCCAGGACAACCAGTGTACCCAGGAGGATATCGGCGTCCATTTTGACCTGGATAAGGGCAGGATTGCCAGAAATCTGTCTGAGCTGGAGAAAAAGGGGCTGGTGCGGCGCCTTGTCAACGAGAAGAATAAAAGACAGAAGTTTGTAAGCCTCACCGACAGGGGGAACCAGGTCCTGGATGAGATACACCGCATATCCGGCAGATGGGACGAGATTTGTTTTGCCGGATTCACAGAGGAGGAGCGCGGGCAGCAGCAGGATTATCTGCGGCGGATTGCCGAAAATGCCATTGAATATAAACACAGAGTAGGAGAATGTACATATGGTAAATAATCTGACTGAGGGAAAACCTCTTAAATTGCTGTTTTTCTTTGCAATGCCCATGGTAGTGGGAAATCTGTTCTAGCAGCTCTACAACATGGTGGATTCCATGGTGGTGGGACGTTTTGTTGGGGAGGATGCCCTGGCAGCCGTGGGATCTTCCTTCCCCGTGGTCTTTTTGTCCGTAGCCATTGCGGCGGGCCTGTCCATGGGATGTACCGTTGTTATTTCCCAGTTCTTCGGGGCGGGTAAGATACTTGAAATGAAGATTACGGTTTCCACGGCCCTCATATCGCTGGGAGTCATCGGGCTTATTATCATGGGAATCGGGGAAATCGTCGCGGGACCGCTGTTAACTCTTCTGGGAACAGACCCGGACATCATGGCTGACTCCCTTGCCTACCTGAGAATATATTTTGGGGGAGCCGTATTCCTGTTCCTGTACAATTCACTGAACGGTATCTACAACGCGTTGGGTGACAGCCAGACGCCTCTTAAGTTCCTCATGGTATCCGCCCTGACCAATATTGTCCTGGACCTGCTGTTTGTCATCCGGTTCAACATGGGCGTGGCAGGTGTGGCCTGGGCAACCCTGATTGCCCAGGGAATGTGCGCTGTCTTTTCCTTCTTTGTTTTGATAGCCCGCCTGAGAAAAATGGAAAATGAGGAGACGGCCAGAGGAAAGTCATTTTCCTTTTTTGACAGGTCCTCGGCTGAGCGGATTGCCAAAGTGGGCGTGCCCTCCATGCTCCAGCAGTCCATTGTCTCCATCAGCATGATGCTGATGCAGGGGCTGGTAAATTCCTATGGAAAGGTGTTTGTGGCCGGTTATACGGCTGCCACCAAGATTGATACCCTGGCAATGATGCCCAACATGAACTTTTCCAACGCCATGTCCAGCTATGCGGCCCAGAACATCGGAGCCAGGAAAATGGACCGTGTGAAGCAGGGATACAAGGCCAGCATGTTCATGGTGGTGGTATTCTCGCTTATTATTACCAGCATCATTTTCCTGTTCGGGCCCCAGCTTCTGGGACTGTTCCTGGAACAGGGGTCTGAGGGCAGCGCCATGAGCTACGGACTCAGTTACATGAAGACCGTATCCGTGTTCTACATACTGATGGGAGCCCTGTTTGTGAGCAACAGTCTGCTGAGGGGAGCCGGCGACATGGGAGCTTTTATGCTCAGCTCCGTGGTAAACCTGTTTTCACGGGTGGCCATTGCCTATCTGCTGGCGCGTTTTATTGGTTCCAGCGCCATATGGTGGTCCATACCCACAGGATGGGCTATCGGCGCATTGTTCTCCTTCCTGCGCGTAAGGAGCGGGAAGTGGATGGCCAGGAGACTGGTGGATTAAAGATGGACCGTGCTGCATATATTGTATAAATTCAGGTTGAGGAATGAAATGCATGAAGATATATGTAGTGAAACAGGGAGACAGTGTTGACTCCATCGCGGATTCACAGGGGATTCCCGTAGAGACCCTTGTTTGGGCAAACCAGATAGAATATCCATACCGCCTGGCCGTTGGCCAGGCTCTTTATATTTCCGACGGAGAGACCGGGGAAGGCCGGAGGCCCCTGTTTTCCAGCGGTTACGCATACCCCTTCATAGACAGCGGGGTCCTTGAGGATACGCTGCCTTATCTGAGCGCCGTCAATGTATTTTCCTACGGCTTTACAGAGGACGGGAATCTGGTTCTGCCCATGGCGGATGACACGTGGATGGTAGAAAAGGCGCTGCAATGGGGAGTCCGCCCGGTGCTTACGCTGACGCCTCTGGGAGAGGACGGGCATTTTAACAATAATCTGGTATCAGCCCTGGTGAAAAGCCAGGAAAACCAGCAGCGCCTGATCTGGGAGCTGGGACGCACGATGCAGGAAAAAGGATATGAGGGTCTGGATATTGACTTTGAGTATGTACTGGCAGAAGACAGGGTAGAGTATGCGGATTTTGTGCGCCGGGCCACCCAGGTGCTCAACATCTTCGGCTATACGGTTACGGTGGCCCTTGCGCCCAAGACTTCGGCCCAGCAGAGGGGCCTTCTCTATGAGGGCATTGATTACCGGCTGCTGGGGGAGGCGGCTAACCACGTCATGCTGATGACCTACGAGTGGGGATACAGCCAGGGGCCGCCCATGGCCGTGGCCCCCATCAATATGGTGAGAAGGGTAGTGGAATATGCGGTGAGCGAGATTCCACCTGAGAAAATCATTCTGGGAATCCCTAATTACGGCTATGACTGGCCCCTTCCATTTGAACGGGGAGTAACCAGGGCCAGGTCCCTGGGAACCCTGGAGGCAGTGAAGTTGGCAGTTGACTTTGGCGTGGATATCCGGTTTGATGAAACTGCCATGTCGCCCTATTTCCGGTACTGGCAGTACGGTGTCCAGCATGAGGTATGGTATGAGGACGCAAGGAGCATCCGGGCAAAGTTTGACCTTATTAAGGAATTCAATCTGTATGGGGCAGGGTACTGGCAGCTTATGCGGTTCTTCCGGGCCAACTGGCTGATGATGGATGACATGTTTTATATTGAGCGGGATTGGCCTCTCATGGAGTATGAAGATATGTCATAAAAGCTGTTTCTGTGGTATAATCCTTCTGTGGCAGGCAGTTAAGTAAAATAAATCCCGGAGGATGGGTTTGCAGGAGGTAAGACATATGGAGACAGATACAGGCAGAGTCATTGAATTGGTAAAATCGGTCAGGCCCCTTTTCATGGACCATGAGAGGGCTTCCAGTATAACGGTAAAAGGGGCGGCGGATTTTGTGACCCAGGTTGATTTCCAGGTCCAGGAGCAGATACGCAGGGGACTTTTTGATATGTATCCCCAGGTACAGTTTATGGGGGAGGAAAAGGATAACAGGGACATTGATTTCTCAGGGGCCGTATGGATACTGGACCCGGTGGACGGGACCACCAACCTGATTCATGATTTCAGGTGCAGCGCCCTTTCGCTGGCCCTCTGTGACAGGGGACAGCTGGAGCTGGGTATCATATATCAGCCCTATACGGATGAACTGTTTCTGGCGGAGCGGGGCAGGGGAGCGTTTCTCAACGGAAGCCCCATCCATGTCAGCCCTGTCCGGGATTTGGGGCAGAGTCTGATTTCCATTGGAACCAGCCCCTATAACCATACCCTGGCAGACCGGAATTTTGAGGATTTCAAGCATGTGTTCCTCAAGTGTTCCGATATCCGGCGCACCGGCTCCACGGCAGTGGATCTGGCCTATGTGGCCTGCGGCAGGCTGGATGCATATTTCGAGCGTTATCTGAATCCATGGGATTTCGCGGCCGGTATGCTGCTGATTGAGGAGGCAGGAGGACGGGTGACTACCTTTGCCGGAAATGCAGTGGATGTGTCCGGTCCCTCGGACATCCTGTCGTCCAACGGCAGGATTGGAATTTTTCTGGAGGATGAGCTGCTCCCTTTGTGATACAGTGTGAAAGGAACGTAAAGGATGAAAAGAATGGACAGTGACACGGGGGAAAGAGGAGAGGACGGAAGAAAGGCAGGAAGATCGTAAGGCTGGCGGCCGTGGCGTGTCTGCTGTGCGTGCTAAGCGGCGCAGGCGCTGCGGGCGGGGAAACGGGAGTGACAGGACTCACTGCCTTTACAGCCCTGGCCGATGCGCGCGGCTCCCATGCGGATACATCTGCCGGGACAGGGGAAACACTGGTGAACATTGCCGATGAAGACCAGCTGAAGCAATGGTACGACCAACGTTTAATGGGAGGAGACAGCATTGGAGTCCTGCCAAAAACCATGGTAATTACCAAACCCGTTACCCTGGGGCTTCCTGACGGCCAGACCAATATCAGCCCGATTGAAATCAGGATACCGGAGGGACCCATAAAAATCCTGGCGCCTAAAAGCCTGACCCAGGCAGGTGTTGTCATCGACAATCCCAATCTGCTTATAGCGGGAACTAAAAGCCTGATATCGGTTGAGGGGGAAGGTTGCCTGACACTGAAACGGGGCCAGAGGCAGAGGGACCCGTCAGCTGCACTGGCCAGCCTCCTGAGCAATCCGGGATGGCTGTGAGGGGAGGAGGGAAAGGCCGGT
>JAJQEA010000360.1 GCA_021201905.1 Clostridia bacterium | reverse complement strand
CCTTTACCTGCTCCTCCAGCTGTCCGTGCTCTCGCACCAGGTCCGTGGATGACTCCGCTATCTCCGCCTTTTTATCCTCCAGCTGGGATATGTTCATGCGGATGGTATTCTCCCGGATGGCCATGGACTGGATGTCGGCGCGCAGCCTCTCCAGTTCCCCCTTTTTCTCCTGGGCCAGGGATTCTTCCAGGTTCAGCTCCTTTTGAATCTTCTCCACCTGTACCAGCGCCTTGCTGCAGGTGTTCTCCAGCTCCTCAATCTCCCTGCGCCTTCCCAGCAGGTTGCTGGAATTCTTAAAGGCGCCGCCCGTCATGGAACCGCCGGCGCTTAAGAGCTCACCCTCCAGGGTGACGATGCGCAGACTGTATTTATACTTTCTGGCCAGCGCAATGGCATTGTCGATGGTGTCTGCCACTACCACACGGCCTAACAGGTACCTGGCCAGGCCTTCATACTGGGAATCCACCTGGACCAGATCGCTGGCCAGCCCCAGAACCCCCTTTTTCTTCAGGGCCGCGGGCTGGGAAAACGCCTGTTTGCCGTTCATGCTGGTCAGCGGCAGAAAGGTGGCCCTGCCGTATTTATTCTTCTTCAGATACTCAATCAGCTGCTTGGCCGTTGCCTCCGAATCCGTTACAATGTTCTGGATGCTTCCGCCCAGGGCCGTCTCAATGGCTGTCTCATACTCCTGGCTGGTGGTGATGATATCAGCCACCACCCCATGGATGCCGTGCACCCGGTCACGCACCTCCATGACCCTGCGGATGCTGTTGCCGTAGCCGTCATAGCGTTCCGCCAGGTTCTTAAGGGACTCCAGCTTGGTGTAGGCCATATGGTACTCCTGCTGGGTATCGTTTAAATTCCGGTTCAGGCGGTGGGATTCCTGCTCCGCCTTGAGAAGGGCGTCCTCCGTCTCCTGGGCCGAGAACTGCTTCTGCTCCAGCTCCTCGTTTAACCGGTCCAGCAGGGCCCGTTCCCTGCCGATGAGCTCATCCTGCACCGACTCGTCGCTCTTGAACCTGAGAAGCTTCTGCGATACCTCACTGCGCCGTAAATTCACCTGCTCCAGCATGGTCTCATAGCGCTGCTGTCTGGCTGTCAGGGAGGCTCTCTCGTTAAGGGCCTGTATGATGCTCCCCTTTGCCCCCTCAATGGCTTCCTCCAGACCGCGGATGGCCTCGTCCTGTCCCTCCAGGCGGGCGCCTGCTTCCTCCTGGCGCTTTAAGGCATCCTGCACCTGGCCGTCCATGGCCTTTCGTTCTTCTCTGTAGGTGTCCAGCTGCTGATTCCTGTGGGCCAGCTCCTCTTTGATCACATCCCGCCTGTGCTCCAGATGCTCCTGGTTCATTTCCTCCGTATGTATCTGTTCCTTCAGGACATTGATCTGGCCCTCCAGGTTTCCCTTCAGCACCGTGCCCTGGCTCAGCTCGTCCCTGTCAGCTGCCATGCGGCGCTCCAGATCTGCCAGAGTCTGTTCCAGCTCCTCGTACCCGGCCTTCAGGCGCTCAGACTCCCTGCCTGTGTCCTCCATATCGCCGGATAGGATCCGCTGGCGCTTCTCCACCTCCTCAAGCTGCTTTCCCGTCCCCTCTGTCTCCATGAGGAACAGGTTGGCATCGCATATCTTAAGGCTGTCCTTTAACTGGAGGTACTCCCTGGCCGCTTTGGACTGACGCTCCAGGGGGCCCACCTGCTTCTCCAGCTCGGAGAGGATATCGCTTACGCGGACCAGGTTGGCCTGCTCGTCCTCCAGCTTCTTTTGGGCAATGGCCTTGCGCCGTTTAAATTTAACGATGCCGGCAGCTTCATCAAAAAGCTCCCGGCGTTCTTCCGGCTTGCCGCTTAGTATTCTGTCAATCTGTCCCTGCCCGATGATGGAGTACCCTTCTTTGCCGATACCCGTGTCATAGAACAGCTCGTTGATATCCTTAAGTCTGCAGGCGCTGCCGTTTATCATATACTCACTCTCACCGGAACGGTAGAGGCGGCGGGATACCGTCACCTGGTCATAGTCAATGGCCAGCTGATGGTCGCTGTTGTCCAGGGTGATGGCCACGTAGGCAAAGCCCTGGGGCTTTCTCATCTCGGTTCCCGCAAAGATGACATCCTGCATGCTGGCGCCGCGCAGCTGCTTGATGCGCTGCTCGCCCAGTACCCAGCGCACTGCGTCGGCCACATTGCTCTTGCCGCTGCCGTTGGGGCCAACGATGCCGGTAATGCCGTTATGGAATTCAAATACCAGCTTGTTGGCAAAGGATTTAAACCCCTGAATCTCAATACTTTTTAAATACATAGTCCACCTGCTTATTCTTCTGCTGCGGCTTCCTGCGCCTTAAGCTTCAGGATGCCGTTATAGGCAGCCACCTGTTCTGCTGCCTTCTTGGTACGTCCCGCGCCCCGGCCGACCTCCTGGTCCCCGATTTTGGCGCAGACCTCAAAGGATTTATTGTGGTCCGGCCCTTCCTCACGGATGATCTCATAGGACAGGGGCGCCTCCTGGCGGCTCTGCACCATCTCCTGTAAGATAGTCTTGCTATCATAAAAGAGCTGCTTATGTTCAATATCATTTAAGATAAAACGATGAATGAACTCTTTTGCATTAGCAAAACCACCGTCCAGGTAAATCGCGCCAATCAGGGCTTCCATGGCGTCTGACACCACGGAATTGCGGTTCCGTCCGCCGGTGGCATCCTCGCCCTTGCCCAGGTACAGGTACTGGCCCAGCTCAATATCCCCCGCGCAGTAAGCCAGGGTGGGTTCGCACACAATGCTTGCCCTGATTTTGGTCAAATCCCCCTCCGGCAGCGTTTCATACTTGCGGTAGAGGAATTCGCTGGTCACGATCTCCAGGACAGCATCCCCCAAAAACTCCAGGCGCTCATTACACCTGCTGTGGTCCAGACGGTGCTCGTTGGCATAGGAGCTGTGGGTCAGGGCCTGGGTAAACAGGTTCTTATTTTTAAACTCGTATGAAATCCTCTCTTCCAGTTCTTTTAAACGACTGTTCATAATGATCCTTCCTTCTTCAAATACCCTTGGGACAGGCCTTAAAACATGTCTCCCAAACGCACAAAAAGGGCTGTGCTTACAGCCCCTGTGCCTGTCCATTAGTTTAAAGCGTTCTTAATCTGCTCTACTGCATCGCCCACTGTCACAATCTGTTCTGCAGCCTCATTTGGAATCTCAATGTCGAATTCCTCTTCTATTCCCATGATAATCTGGAAAATGTCCAGTGAATCCGCACCCAGGTCATCTACGAATGTAGCTCCCATTGTCACTTCCTCTGCTTCAATGTTCAACACTTCTGCGATAATAGCCTGTAATTTCTCAAATTCCATCTCTTAGCTCCTCTTTCTTAAATCTTGATTTTCAACTTCGTCCTTCGGACTTATTCTTCGTTTTGGACGTCCAGGCACTGGCGGATTTTACCGTTGATATCCTGTTCCTTAAACGTCACACATTGAATAATGGAATTGCGCACCTCTGTGCGCTTTGAATTGCCGTGGGTCTTGACCACAAGGCCTTTCAGACCCAGCAGGGGGGCTCCGCCGTACTGGCTGCCGTCAAAGGATTTAAGTGTTTCCCTGAGAGCCGGCTTCACCAAAAGGGCGCCAATCTTACTGCGCAGGGTGGACATCATACCGCCCTTCACCATGCTGATTAAGGTAGCCCCAACCCCTTCATACAGCTTCAGGATTACATTGCCCACAAACGCCTCACAGACAATGACATCCGCTGCGCCATGGGGAATTTCCCTGGCTTCAATGCTTCCGATGAAGTTAATCCCCTTACATTCCTTTAACAGGGGAAATGTCTCCTTCACCAGCGCATTGCCTTTTTCTTCCTCCGCACCGATATTGACAATGGCCACCCGCGGATTCTTAATTCCCATCACGTGCTCCATATAGATGGAACCCATCTGGGCAAACTGCACCAGGTGGGACGCTCTGGCATCCACATTGGCTCCGCAGTCAATCAAAAGTGATACGCCCTTCTCCGTGGGAATAAGGGGTGCCAGCGGCGGACGCTCCACACCTTTATTGCGTCCCACTATCACCTGCCCGCCTACCAGGATGGCCCCGGAGCTTCCGGCGGATACAAAGGCATCGGCTTCCCCCTGCTTTACAAGGTTTAAGCCTACCACAATGGAAGAGTCCTTCTTCTTGCGGATAGCGTTTACCGGCGGCTCCTCAGTGGCAATGACTTCTGTGGCGTTCACCACCTGAATCCGGTCCTTGTCGTAGGTGTGCTTTGACAGTTGGGAAACAACTGCCTGCTCCTGCCCCACAAGAAGCACCTGGATGCCAGGTTTTGCGTTCACAGCCTCCACTGCTCCGGCTACCATCTCGCCCGGTGCATAGTCCCCGCCCATGGCGTCTACCGCTACTTTAATCATAATGACTCTCCTTTCGGTCCTGCATACAACTTATAATATACTAGATATCATTCTATAAATCAATATGTCTTTTCACTGGTTTTTGGGGAATCGAAAGCCCCCGGACGTGTGCGCTGCAAGCGTACATTTGTCAGGAATATGCATACTTTTGCGACTTTCCAAAGTCGTTAGACAATCCGTTCATATCATGATAAAATAAGTACTATAAACCTTGTGGGGGCATGATTGCAGCACTGCCCCCTCCACTCCATTGAAACAGGTGATTAACATGACAAAGGATAAAACAGATATTCTGGAACAGTTGGGTTTTGAGCTGGATGCGGCCCTTTTCTACGATGCCATTGTAAAGAGTACGGACGATTATGTCTATATTGTCAATATGAAGACAGACACATCCCTTGTGTCGGAAAACATGGTCAGGGACTTTGAGCTTCCCGGCAGAATCGTGCCCGGACTGGTACCTCTCTGGGGCAGCCTGATTCACGACCGCGACAGGGCGCGTTACGATGAATCCATCGAACAAATGTTAAGCGGCCTGACGGATGTGCATGATGTGGAGTACCAGGTCCGCAACAGGAAAAACGAGTACGTCTGGGTGGTATGCCGCGGCATCCTCCAGAGGGACCAACAGGGCAGTCCCGTCATGTTCGCAGGCATTGTGACCAATTTAAGCCACAGGGGCAAGGTGGACTATGTGACGGGTCTGTTCATGCAGCAGGAATGCGAGCGCGTGGTGGAGGAATGTCTGGCCGAAGGAGAGATGGGAGGAATACTGCTCCTGGGCCTGGATGATTTCTCCGGCATCAACAATCTGAAGGGCCACATATACGGTGATTCCGTTCTGCGCCAGTTTGCCCAGAACGTCCAGAGGCTGCTGCCGGATTACGCCAGCATATACCGCCATGACGGGGACCAGTTTGTCATAGTGTGCAGGAATACGTCCTACGGCGAGATCGCGCTGCTCTATGAAGTCATAAACAGCTACAGCGACTGCCGCCACCAGGTGGACGGAATCTAGTACTACTGTACGGTTTCCGGCGGAATCGCCATATTCGGCCAGGACGGCGCCAGCTATACGGAGCTTCTAAACTGTGCTTGCGGCGCCCTGGAGGCTTCCAAGCATAAAGGAAAGAACAAATGCACGCTCTATGACGAGGAGCTGACCCACACCAGACTCCGCTCCCTGGAAATCATGGACCGTCTGAGAAGCAGCGTCTTGAACCATATGGAAGGATTCTCAGTGGTCTACCAGCCCATTGTCCGTTCCAGCGACACAGAGGTGGCGGAGGCGGAGGCACTGCTGCGCTGGTCCTGTGAGGACATGGGAAGCGTATCCCCCTTTGAATTCATTCCCCTGCTGGAATCCAGCGGTCTCATCATCCCGGTTGGAAAATGGGTGATGGAACAGTCTGTCCGCCAGTGCTGCAAATGGCTGGCCAGCGCACCGGATTTTGTGATGAACGTCAACTGTTCCTACCTGCAGATGCTGGATGAGGATTTTATACAATCGGTCAATGAAATCATCAACCGCTACGGGCTGGACCCCTGCCATATTGTGCTGGAGCTGACAGAGAGCCGCTTTGTCACGGACCAGGACCGCTTAAACGATACCTTCAAGCGCCTGCGCGGCCTTAATATCCGGCTGGCCATGGATGATTTCGGCACAGGCTACTCCTCTCTGAGCTGCCTGTCCTGTACACCGGCCGACATTGTAAAAATTGATCGGGAATTTATCAGGGGAATCTGCAACCCCTCCCATTCCTTCAACCGCTCCTTCATCGGTTCTGTGATCAATCTCTGCCGCAGCGTGGGCATATCCGTGTGCGCGGAAGGCGTGGAGGAAAAGGATGAGCTGGAAACGGTCCTCAGCCTGGAGGCTGATTCCGTACAGGGATTTTATTTCTCAAAACCAGTGACTCCTGAGGAATTTGAAGAACGGCATATAAAGCCAGTGAAATGATTATGATATACAGGAGGGATTTCTATGAATTATGAAGGTCAAATCTGCCGCGGTCCCATGGAGCGATCCTCCTATATGCTTCCGGTTGCCGTGGGCTGCTCCTACAATCGGTGTAAATTCTGCACCCTGTTCCGGCACCTGAGATACAGGGAACTTCCCATGAAACAGATAGAGGCGGAGCTGGAGCGGGTCCGCAACCTGGGAGGCAATCCAAAACATGTCTTTCTCGGGGACGGCAATGCCTTTGGACTGGACACAGGCCGTCTGCTGGAGATAGCCAATCTGATTCGCCGGTATTTTCCGGACTGCTGCGCCATCAACATGGATGCAACTGTCACCAATATCCAGGCCAAATCCAGAGAAGATCTGAAGGCCCTCCGGGCTGCCGGCGTATGCCATCTGTACCTGGGCATTGAAAGCGGTCTAGACGACGTCCTTATACGCATGGGAAAGGACCATAACCTGGATGAGGCGTACCGCCAGATTGAACGGATTCAGAACGAGGGCTTCATATACGACGCCCATATGATGACCGGAATCGCAGGTCAGGGTCGGGGACAGGAAAACGCTGCTGCCACCGCAGAATTTTTCAACCGCACCAGGCCCCAGCGCATCATAAACTTCTCGCTGTTCCTGTCCCGCCGGGCTCCTCTGTACCGCGAAGTACAGGCAAACACCTTTGTTCCTGCCACGGAACTGGAAAACCTGCAGGAGGAACGGCTGCTTCTGGGGCTTCTGGACACCCAAGGCCCTTTGGTATACGACGGATTCCACAACCGCATCGAGTTTCGGGTCCGTGGAACCCTGCCAGATGACAGGACAAAGATGCTGGACAAACTGGACCGGGCCATTGAGCATTACCGGAATCAGGAGCCTGTGATTGCTGTCGCCTGTTTTGATTCGCCGCCAGAGGCTGTCTCAAATTGACGGCTGACCGCATTTATAAGAGACTGCACATCCCTGCCATCTTCAGGATATGAAACCATGCAATAACGGGGCGTTACAAATATTTTGCGGCCGTCCACCCGCCGTTTCCAGTGCATCTGCAAAATGAAATCTTCAACCGGACGCTCCAGCTCTTTCGCGTCCCCGAAAATTGCCAGAAGAAAACTGTCATCGTTGATGCTTGCCGCAATCGTATCTTCCGGGAAACAGTCTGTTATACTCTGCCGTAACTGCATCAGATGTGATATAAACTCCTCCCGTTCCATATTTTTTGTAAATCTGCGGAAATTCCCTAAACGCAGTTCCAACATACACAGACGGGATTCGGGATGCTTTGATAAACGCTTATTTACAAAGAAGGAAAAGCCTTCGATTGTCAGGAGGCCGCTGTCCGCGTTTGTATATTTTGCAACCAATAATCTTCTTTGTAAACAGATGGTACGATACAGCAATACCCCCATGCCAAACAAAAGAAGGCCAAGGGCAAGAATAATAAAATCAATGGAAACATTCTCAGCGTGTGTGATCCATCCGCCCTTTGGCTTAATGCTCATATTCCATGTGGAGGGCAGATTGAATTCATGCTTTACAGCGTCCGAAAAATCAACCGCGGCATCTGAAACAGCGATGACAGTTTTGCTTTGTCCGAGAAAATCCACGCGCCACAGCTCATAATCATAATTGCTGCTTTCCAATTCCGCCAGACCCAAAGCAGAAAGCACATAATCGCTGTCCAATGCAACCACAATTTCTCCAATAAAATCCGAGCCCCTGTAAACCGGATTTATAAAAAGAAAGAAAGCTCCGTCTTCATCAAATAATTGGGTCGGCCCCTCCACCACAGGTGTTTTTATAACCTTTGCCAACGTAATGCTGTAGGCAAAATCCGCCATGTTTTTTCCCGTCAAATCTCCAAACCGGTCTGCCGGATAAATGTAATCCAGCGTATCTTCATTAAAATAGGCGGCACAGGCAATGTGCTCATCCTCATCCACAAGCCTTTTCGCACTTTTCCGGAAAATCTCCAGGTCGTTGGTATCTTCCAAATCAAGGGCGTAAGACAGCCTTATGGCTTCATTTAACGTTTCAAAGGTTTCATCAAAGCTTTTATGGAAAACCGTCTCTACCGCTTGAGCCGCTGCCCTGCACTCATGTATCATCCTGTTTTTTACGGTATCAGACAATACAAGCATCACTCCAGCCAGCGACAAAATAAGGATACCAAAGGCCAGTCCCTGAATTTTTTTATATTTCATCGTGTTCACCGCTTAAAAATAATGAATAATCAGCCTTCCCGTGACATTTTACATTATAAAGCGCCTTGTCTGCATTTGAGATCAGCATGCCTAGCGCAATGCCTGGGTGCCATATGCTGGCACCGATGCTGCAGTGGACCGCGATTTCTTTATCCTCGCAGCGGATAGTGAACTTCAACCGTTCAACCAGCTCCCTGAGAACCGCGTCCAGTTCATCTTGGCTGTCAATGTCCTGCAAAATCAAGATAAACTCATCTCCGCCATACCGTCCCACAATCCCGTCGTATTTCGTACTGTATTCCCGGAGAATCATGCCGATCTTCTTCAAGGCCATATCGCCGGCCATGTGGCCGCTGGTGTCATTCAGGATCTTCAAATCATCCAAATCAATAAAACAGAGAACCAATATACGGTCGTCCTGTTTATGACTCAGCATACCCTTGGCGCGCTCAAGAAAGATAACCCGGGTAAAGGTTCCCGTCAAGTCATCATTTAAGCCCTTGCTGGACAACTGGAGCAGATTTTCATAATCAATCTGATCCAGCGGGTTATTGTTCTGAAAGACCTTCTTTTTGATCTCACGCACGGATCTTGTCATATTCTCTATATGCTCTGACTGGAGCCTGGCATGGCTGTTCACAAAATAATACAGTACCGCCATAACCAGAACCATTCCTGTCATAACAGCTCCCTCCGAAGGAAGCATGGAAAGGAATTCCGACCAGAAGTCAGTGGTAACCAGGATATCCCAATTGGCCTTTTTCACCGGACCGTATTCCGTATACATGAGATTGAAGCCGTTGCTGCTATAATACGCGCCGGCATTCCTGTTTAACATCTGTTCCTCTAACCGATCCGCCGTCACTTGAAACAATTTCAAATTGCCCAGGATGTCAAGAACAGAGGCTCCATAGGCTGTATTGTTTGTAGAACACATAACCTGCCCCTTTGATCCGATTAACACCGCCTCCGCCTTTGTCATCGATGTGATATCCTTTAAAAGCCGGGATGTATCATCTAAAGTGATTGTGGCGAACAGACTGCCGGTCATAACCCCATGTTTCATCAATGGCACGATAACGGTATAGTTTAAGGTTTTTCCGTCGGCTCCGGCTGCAAAGCTATCTGTAACATAGGGCTGCTTGGAAGCGTATACCTTCTGCATATGTTCACGGCTGGCCAAACTGGCAGGTTCTTCGCCCAGGGTATATACAACAATGTCCTTATCTACATAACAGATAAACATGTAGTTATAATATTCGTTGATTTTATCCAGCTTCGCAACCTTTTCTTCCCAGGGAATATCAGGCTCGTAAAAAAGCGCAAGGGATGCCAGGGATTCCAGCAGCTTTAAGGATTCACCCACTTTTTCCGACACCTGGTCCGTCACACTCTGCCGTGTGGTTCCGGCTGTCTGTTTCATATTTGAATAAGCAAGAAATGCATTTTGAAGCATAACAATCACAATACTTACAAGCAGACAAACAATAAAAGCTTTGCGAACATTTGAAAAAGATACAGCTTCGGGATGTTTAACAGCTTGCTTATTATTCCTGATTTTCATAACCTTTTCTCCGCAAAATAGTATACTCTTTCTATTATCATACCTTAAATATTACAATTAGTCTAATAGAATTCAATACCAATGTCAACGCCAAAGAGGGACAATCCCATGGCCACCGCGATCCGCTTATCCGCGTGGTTTGTGGAGATTGTCCCTCTTTCCTTTTTCTGTTCTATGAAGCTGTTTTTACCGGTATGGTCTGCTTCAGGTATGTATTCCATATAATCTGAAGCACCAGTACCACCGCAAATACACCGGCGCCTGTAATAAATGAATTAACCGGAAGCTCCGGGTTTCCTCCCCATGCGCCTGTAATCAGGTTTAAAATAATGGGGCTGAGTATAATGCCCATGAAATTGCAGCTCATCGCCATGGAATAGGTAGGACCATACTGGTCCGGCGTACAGATACGTCCGATATAGTAACCGGGGCTGGCTATATTGATTCCGAAGAAAATACCTGCCAAGGCTGTACCTGCATAAATGGCGGTCATATTGGACGCAAAAATAATGATTAGAGTGGCCGCCAGACCGAATATGGCCGCCATGGTGCTGATATACAGCCTGCTGACACGTATCAGCTGCGGAAACACCAGTCCCATCAGGGCGCTGATGACTGTAATCATGGTCATGCCTATGCTCACAGTCGTCGCGCTTCCCAGGCCCTTATTGGCTACAAGGAAGGACAGGTTGAGCGGAAAGGCGGTGTAACTGATTCCCATAAGGACCACCAGCACACATTGAATCCAGCCTCTGATAGGAATACTCACATTTTTACCGCCTCCCTCAGCAGTCCCTTGACCCGGCTTCTCCTCCTTTACCAGGAACAGCTGGGCAATTATCATGACAGGAATTGCGGCAAAATATAAAAAGTATACATTGACCCAGCCCATCTCACAGACAGGTCCTGCGGCCATCAGAAACAGGGCGGAACCGCCGGTGATGAATGTGGTGTTCAGCCCCAGCATACGCTCACGTTCGGGCCCGTCATAGTTTTCCAGGATCAGTGCGCCAAGAAGGGGGGGGGGTGGGTAAAGGAAGGGCCTGCCCGTGGGTTA
>JAJQEA010000017.1 GCA_021201905.1 Clostridia bacterium | reverse complement strand
GGTGACGGCAGCGCATTCCACCAGCGTATCGTGCTGTTTGCGGTAGTCCTGGAGGGCCCTGATGGTGGTGATTTTCATGTTCCACTGTCCAGCGTACTGAAGAAGCTGGGGCATCCGCATCATGGTTCCGTCCTCCTTCATGATTTCACAGCAGAGACCGCATTCACCGAGACCGGCCAGGCGCATCAGGTCAACGGTGGCTTCGGTATGGCCGTTCCGTTCCAGCACCCCGTTTTTTCTGGCTGCCAGCGGAAACATGTGGCCGGGACGCCGGAAATCCTCGGGCCGGGACAGGGCATTGACACACTGTCTGGCCGTTACGCCGCGTTCGGCCGCGGAAATGCCGGTGGAGGTGCTTATGTGGTCAATGGATACGGTAAAGGCTGTCTCATGGTTGTCGGAATTGTCAGATACCATCTGCGGGAACTTAAGCCTTGTGCACAGTTGTGCACTCATGGGCATACAGATAAGACCTTTGCCGTGCACTGCCATAAAATTCACATTTTCCGTGGTGGCATATTGGGCGGCGCAGATAAAATCGCCCTCATTTTCCCTGTTTTCATCGTCTGTCACCAGTACGATTTTTCCCTGGCGCAGGTCGTCCAGTACTTCTTCTATGGTGTTGAATTCTTCCATGGTGCGGTAATCCTCCTCACTTTTTAATGGGGACAATTCAGGTGTCCTGTTTTTTGGTTGTCCAGTTTTAATGGTCCTGTTATGGGGTTAATCAAAATCCATACTGTTTCAGAAATTCCGGTGTAATCCGGCTGCCGGTCCCCCTGTTTCCTGTGTCCTCATCTTCTGGACTATGGGCAGGCGGGGAGATTTTCATGAGTTTTTCCATATATTTTCCCACGCAGTCATTTTCCAGATTGACCACGCGGCCCGGCTTCAGGGCTCCCAGGGTAGTGCGGGAGGCTGTATGGGGAATCAGGGATACGCTGAAATCCTGTTCCCTCACCTGGGCAACCGTCAGGCTGACGCCGTCTATGGCAATGGAACCCTTTTCAATGATATAGCGCAGGACGGACGGGGCGGAACGGATGGTGTACCACAGTGCGTTGCCGTCGCGGACAACATTTACAATCGTCTCGGTGCCGTCAATATGGCCTGACACAATATGTCCGCCGAACCTGCCGCCTGCCATCATGGCCCGTTCCAGGTTGAGAGGGCTTTTGATGGGCAGACAGCCTAGATTGGAACGCTTCAGGGTTTCAGGCATCACATCCGCCCAAAAACAGCCGGAATCAAAGGAGACCGCGGTAAGGCAGACGCCGTTGACGGCAATGCTGTCCCCCTCTTTTATATCCTCCAGGATCCAGTCCGCCCCGATGACCAGGCGGGAACCGGATGAACCACCCTTAACAGACAGCAGGATTCCGGTTTCCTCTATGATTCCTGTGAACATGGCGCCAACTCTCCTTCCATAAGAATGTCCTGGTCCAGGGCCGTGATTTTTGTCTTTTTAAGGGAAAAGCCCTGGTATGGGAATTCCACCCCGCTGCCGCCCACTGGCGTTTTGGCGGTTGCGCCGCCAAAGAGTCTTGGGGAAATGTAAGCCTGGACCCTGTTTACGATTCCCTGGTTCAGGGCAGACCAGTTGAGGGTGGAGCCGCCCTCCAGAAGGACGCTGTCAATGCCCATTTGTCCCAGGCGTTCTGTGAGAACGTTCAGGTCCACGCGTCCCTCGCGGGGCGGAAGGAGGAGGATTTCACAGCCCCTTTCTTCATAGGGAAGCCATGCCTCCCTGTCAGTACAGCAGGTGGCCAGTATGGTCCTGGCCTGGGAACAGGTGGTGACAACCCGGGAGTCAGGCGGTGTGCGAAGCCGTGAATCGCAGATAATCCGCACCGGATTCCTTGAATCCGGGAGGCGGCATGTGAGCAGGGAATCATCGGACAGTATGGTACCCACCCCGCACATGACTGCAAAATACCTGTTTCTGTCCTCATGGACCCTTTGGCGTGAGCGCTCCCCTGTAATCCACCTGGAATGCCCGGCCCGGGTGGCTGTCTTACCGTCCAGCGTCATGGCATATTTCATGACAACCAGGGGGCGGCCGGTCTTTATGTAGTGGAAGAATACGTGATTGAGTTCCCTGCATTCTTCTTCCAGGATACCCTCTGTCACCTCAATGCCGTTGGTTATCAAAATGCCGGTGCCTTTGCCGGACACCATGGGATTGGGATCCCTTGTGCCTATGACAACCCGGCGGATGCCGCTTTCCACGATGGCGTCCGTGCAGGGCGGAGTCTTTCCGTGATGGCAGCAGGGCTCCAGGGTTACATACAGGGTTGCTCCCCTGGGGGATTGGGTCAGGGATGCCAGGGCATTTCGCTCTGCATGGGGCCCGCCGAAATAAAGGTGGCTGCCCTGGCCGATAATGCGGCCCTCCCTGACAATCACAGCACCCACCATGGGATTGGGGCCGACCTTTCCGCAGCCCTTTTGGGCCAGTTTCAGTGCGATGGACATGTAATCCGTATCATTCAATACAGTGCCTCCTTTCCAAATCAGCTATAAAAAAATGCCTTGAACCGTATCGTTCAAGGCAGAAAATATAAAACCACAAGGCACAAGGTTGCGTGCCTTCATGAGGACATGGGCATGGGAGGTACACAAAAGCCCTGGAATGATAGTTCATTCCAGGGCACTGTCAGCCGGCCACGAAAAGCGCATAAGCGCGTCCATGTCAACGATTCATCTTCTTTCATCCAGACTGTACTGTCGGCTTCGGAGTTTCACCGAATCATGCCTTGCGGCTCGTGGGCTGTACCACCGGTAGGGAATTGCACCCTGCCCTGAAGAGATTATTCAATTGAGTGCTATTATAAACACTGCCAGGCGGGATGTCAAGAAGGATTTTTTGAATAACGGTTAAATCTCAGGGCGCATTGTGGTATAATGAAACCATGAAAGCAAACCATGGAAGCAGGCGCAAGCCTGCGCTGTCAGAACAGGAGGATGGGCGTATGAAGGAAGGAAAGAAACTCATTGTGACCATTGGCAGACAGTACGGCAGCGGCGGCAGTGAAATCGGATCCAGGCTGGCCGGGGAGCTGGGAATCCATTTCTATGACAAGAATATCCTGCGCATGAATGCGGACCAAAGCGGCATCAAGGAGAGTTATTACTATCTGGCAGACGAGAAGGCGGGAAACAAGCTATTGTATAAGATTGTCAAGAGCCTGACCCCGGAAAAGGGTAGTCCTTCCTTTGGTTCCGACCTGGTGTCGGCGGACAATCTGTTCCGGTTCCAGTCCGAGGTCATACGAAAGCTGGCAGCGGAGGAGAGCTGCGTCATCATGGGGCGATGTGCTGATTATGTGCTGGAGGGCGTGGAAGGCCTGGTGAGAGTATTCCTGTACGCGGATATGGAATACCGCGAAAAGCGAATCAGCGATCTGGGCTATTATGAGCCAAAGGATATCAGGAAGAATATCAGGCGTATTGACAGGGAGCGGAGGGATTACCACCGGTACTACACAGGCCGGGATTGGGAGAATGTGGAAAATTACGATCTGATGCTGAACACGGCATCCCTGGGAACAGAGGGAGCCATGGAATCCATACGGGCTTATCTGCGGATTAAGGGGTATGAGCTGTAGCCTGCTTCTTTTTGTACTTTTCTGTTTTTGGGAAAATGGATGCATATAATAGGCTGGGCAGTATTATATTTAGGTAATGAAAAGAAACTGCGAGGTATTACATGGCAACCAATCCAGAACGGACATCCAGTGGACTGCTGCAGATTAACGTAATCAACATACAGAACAATTTTCCCATACAGAACGCCAGGGTCACCGTCAGCTATAAAGGAGAACCGGACCGGCCTGTGGAGCAGCTGACCACCAACAGTTCAGGCCAGACAGAGCAGGTACAGCTTCCGGCGCCCCCAGTGGAATACAGTCTGGAACCAAGCATTATCCAGCCCTATTCGGAATATAACCTGATGGTGGAGGCGGAGGGCTTTGAGCCTCTGGCCATATCCGGAACCGAAATACTGGCCCAGGCCACGGCCATACAGCCGGCGGTCATGACACCGGTTGGCGGGGAAACGCCCCCCGAAGACCCGGTAGTGATACCGGATCATACCCTGTACGGAAATTACCCTCCAAAGATAGCGGAACCAGAGATAAAGCCAGTGAACGAGAGCGGGGAAATCGTACTCAGCCGGGTGGTAGTGCCCCAGACTGTGGTGGTTCACGACGGGGTACCCACGGACAGTACGGCCAGGGACTATTATGTGCCTTACAGGGACTACATAAAGAACGTGGCCTCCAGTGAAATATATTCCACCTGGCCCAGGGCCACCATTACAGCCAATGTGCTGGCAATCATGTCCTTTACCCTGAACCGGGTATACACGGAGTGGTACAGGAACCAGGGCTATGATTTTACCATCACGTCCTCCACTGCCTTTGACCACAAGTGGATATATGGAAGGAATATATTTGAGAGCATCAGTCTGGTGGTGGATGAGATATTTGACAACTACCTGTCCCGTCCGGGTGTGAGACAGCCTATTTTGACCCAGTACTGTGACGGACGCCAGGTCCAATGTCCAAACTGGATGACACAGTGGGGTTCATGCTCCCTTGGAGAGCAGGGCTATAGTCCCATAGAGATACTGCGTTATTTTTACGGGGACAGCATCTACATGAACACGGCGGAGCAGATATCTGGGATACCGGCCTCCTGGCCGGGCAGTGACCTGACCATAGGTAGCTCCGGGGATAAGGTGCGCCAAATGCAGGAACAGCTGGATGAAATAGCAACTGTTTATTCAGCCATTCCCAGGGTGACACCTGACGGGATATACGGCACCAGGACGGCGGACGCGGTGCGGGAATTCCAGTCCATCTTCGGACTGCCCCAGACAGGAGTAGTGGATTTTGCCACATGGTATAAAATATCGCATATTTATGTGGGAATTACCCGGATTGCGGAATTGGTGTAAGGTGAATTCCGCCTGCGTGATTCCAGTTCGAGGGCCCTGCCCTTGAGCACCTGATGCACAAAGTTAGGTTTGTCTATCGTCTGATGTATAAGGTTAAGTTTGTTTATCGTCTGATGCCCCCGGTACTGCCGGGGGCATGTTTTTTTATTGTAATGGTCTGTTTTATGGATATTTGGTATATAGTTAGCCGGCTGGATTGAAAAAAATAACAAGGTACCTTGACAAAACGAGAAAACAGGAGTAAGATATAAAACACAAGGTACCTAGCTAATCAACCGGTCAGTCAGACCATATAAAGACCAGATGGCAATTAAGAGGACAGAACAGTAAGGAAACAGATGGTTGAGTTATGGGTTGGCGGCATCGGAGAGATAAGGAGAAAACAATATGGATGAGAATAAAAATGAAATAAATAAGGTGGATAATGCCAATAATACCAATGACACCAATTATACTACTAACACCAGTCAGGACTACTGCCCATGCTGTCCCAATCACTGCCAGGCGGATGCCCTGGAATGCGGAAAAGGAAGACGGTATTTTAAGGGAATCAACAGCGGGGATGAACGATTCCAGGACCGGGAACAGGGACCATATGATGGGCCGGGCCATGGATTCCACGGCAGATGCCAGGGACATCTCAGCAGGGAAGATATGTCCCTGGAGGACATTCTCCTGCACCAGTTCCGCGCCTGTACCCACTTCTTCCGCTATGGAATGGGCGGAAAGACAGGCCAGCAGAGAATACTGGCCATGCTGGCGGAAAGGGGTATCATCACGCAGCGGGAGCTTCAGGACATGCTGGGAGTGCAGTCGGGATCCCTCAGTGAGATTCTCAATAAGGTAGAGACCAGCGGTTATATTATGCGCAGGCAGAATGAAAAGGACAGGCGCCAGATGAATCTGGAACTGACAGAGTCAGGAAGGGAAACTGCCCGGAATTTCAGGGAAGAACATATGAGGAAGGCCAGAACCATGTTTGACGGGCTGACGGAAGATGAGAAAAAACAGCTGTCCTCCCTGTTGGAGAAGATGATGGAGCACTGGCCTCAGATGGAGGACACAGGAGCCTGTGGACGGGGATTCCATGGCCGGTTCGGCAGGAGAGGTTTTCCGGGAGCCGATGGAGAGCACGGGTCAAAGGCCCGGCGCCGCGGAGGAAGGATGGGAGGAATAAATCCCTTTTAAACAGCTGAAATCTCCTATAAAAAACAGACATAATAGACGCGGGCAGGGCGCATATTTTTAGCCCCTGCCCATGTTGTATTCCGGCTACCTCCTGGCTTGTTTACGCTAAAAAAATATTTGATTAGTACAAAAAAATTTAGCTTCCAAAGTCATTGCAAATTCATATGAAATACAGTATAATCTTTACAATTTGGGCTGAGGTCACATGGCCCTTAGGCAAACACATAAGAAAGGACAGGTACCCCCATATGAAAGCATACCTCATACTGGAAGATGGAACTGTATTCACCGGGACCAGCATTGGTTCGGAACGTGAAGTCATCAGTGAAATCGTGTTTAACACGTCAATGACCGGTTATCTGGAAGTGCTGACCGATCCGTCCTATGCAGGACAGGCCGTTGTCATGACATATCCCCTTATTGGCAATTATGGAATCTGCCATCAGGACATGGAGTCAGCAAAGCCCTGGCCGGATGGCTATATTGTAAGAGAATTATCAAGAATCCCCAGCAATTTCAGAAGCGAGGATACCATTCAGAACTTCTTAAAAGAACACGACATTCCCGGTATCTGCGGTATCGATACAAGAGCCCTTACCAAAATATTAAGAGAAAAAGGCACCATGAACGGTATGATTACTACAAAGGAATATACCGATTTTAGCGAGCCCATAAAACGTATGAAGGAGTATGCCGTGACAGGCGTGGTGCTTAAAACCACCACAAAGGAGGCCTATGTCCTTCCCGGAACCGGCAAGAAGGTTGCCCTCATGGATTACGGCGCTAAGAGAAACATTGCCCGCTCCCTGAACCAGAGGGGGTGCCAGGTAACTGTTTATCCGGCTGACACACCCGCCAAAGAAGTGCTGGCAGGGAAACCCGACGGTATCATGCTCAGCAACGGCCCCGGGGATCCGAAGGAAAATACAGCCATTATCCAGGAAGTGAAAAAGCTTTATGAATCAGATGTGCCTATCTTTGCCATCTGTCTGGGACACCAGCTCATGGCTCTGGCCAACGGCATGGATACCCATAAATTAAAATACGGACACAGAGGCGGAAACCATCCGGTGAAGGATTTGGAGACAGGAAGGGTTTATATTTCTTCCCAGAACCATGGCTATGTGGTGGATACGGACAACCTGGATCCATCGGTGGCCGTACCTGCATTTGTCAATGTAAATGACAGCACCAACGAGGGATTAAAGTATGTGGGCAAGAATATCTTTACGGTGCAGTACCATCCTGAAGCATGCCCCGGACCGCTGGATTCCGGTTACCTCTTTGACCGTTTCCTTAAAATGATGGAGGTGAATGACTGATGCCAAAGAATCCTGATATCAAAAAAGTACTGGTGCTTGGCTCCGGACCCATTGTCATCGGACAGGCGGCAGAATTCGATTATGCAGGCACCCAGGCCTGCCGTTCCCTGAAGGAAGAGGGAATTGAGGTTGTGCTTCTCAACTCCAATCCGGCAACCATCATGACAGACAAGGATATCGCAGACCGCGTCTATATTGAGCCTCTTACCGTGGAAGTGGTGGAACAGCTTATATTAAAAGAGAAACCGGACAGCGTTCTGCCCACACTGGGCGGACAGGCAGGCCTTAACCTGGCCATGGAGCTGGAGGATGCTGGTTTCTTAAAAGAACACAATGTGCGCCTGATTGGCACCACGGCCCTGACCATCAAGAAGGCCGAGGACCGGGAGATGTTCAAGGAGACCATGGAGAAAATCGGCGAGCCTGTGGCTCCCTCTGATATTGTGGAGGATGTAAAGCATGGTCTGGAGATTGCCGAAAAAATCGGTTATCCCGTGGTGCTTCGTCCCGCATACACCCTGGGCGGATCCGGCGGCGGCATTGCCGGCAATCCGGAGCAGTGCGCTGAAATCCTGGAAAACGGGCTGCGCCTTTCCCGTGTGGGACAGGTGCTGGTGGAGCGCTGCATCGCCGGCTGGAAGGAAATCGAGTATGAGGTGATGCGCGACGGCGCAGGCAATGTAATCACGGTTTGTAATATGGAAAACATTGACCCTGTGGGTGTCCATACAGGAGACAGTATCGTGGTGGCTCCCTCCCAAACACTGGGAGACAAGGAGTACCAGATGCTCCGTACCTCTGCGCTCAACATCATCAGCGAGCTGGGAATCACCGGCGGCTGCAACGTTCAGTATGCCCTGAATCCGGACAGCTTTGAGTACTGTGTTATCGAGGTAAATCCCCGTGTAAGCCGTTCATCGGCCCTGGCAAGCAAGGCAACGGGATATCCCATTGCCAAGGTGGCTGCCAAGATTGCCCTGGGATATACCCTGGACGAAATCAGAAATGCGGTTACAAAGAAAACATATGCAAGCTTTGAGCCCATGCTGGATTACTGCGTGGTAAAGATGCCAAGGCTTCCGTTTGATAAATTCATCAGCGCAAAGCGCACGCTGGGGACCCAGATGAAGGCCACAGGAGAGGTCATGAGTATCTGCACCAATTTTGAAGGCGCTCTCATGAAGGCCATCCGTTCCCTGGAGCAGCATGTGGACTGCCTGCTGTCCTATGATTTCACAGGCCTTTCCGACGAAACACTGACAGAGGAATTATGCAGGGTGGATGACATGCGCATCTGGAGAATTGCAGAGGCGCTGCGCCGGGGATTCACCTATGAGCAGATACATGACATTACTAAAATTGACTTCTGGTTCATTGACAAGCTGGCCATTCTGGTGGAGATGGAGGATGCCCTGAAGGCAGTTGGCTCAGGCGAAAAGAAGCTGACGGCAGAGCTTCTGGCTGAGGCCAAGAGAATCGAGTATCCCGACAATGTAATAGCAAGGCTTATGGGAATCTCCCAGGAAGAAATCAAGAAGCTGCGCTATGACAATGATATCCGCGCGGTTTACAAGATGGTGGACACCTGTGCGGCCGAGTTTGCGGCCGAGACGCCGTACTATTATTCCTGCTTCGGCGGTTTCAACGAGGCCGAGCAGACCAGCGGACGAAAGAAGGTGCTGGTTCTGGGTTCCGGCCCAATCCGTATAGGACAGGGAATTGAGTTTGACTTCTGTTCTGTCCACAGTACCTGGGCTTTCAGCAGGGAAGGTTATGAGACCATTATTGTAAACAATAACCCGGAAACCGTCAGCACGGACTTTGATATTGCGGACAAGCTGTATTTTGAGCCCCTGACCCCGGAGGATGTGGAGAGCATCGTGGATATTGAGAAGCCGGACGGCGCAGTGGTGCAGTTCGGCGGACAGACAGCCATCAAGCTGACAGAGGCCCTGATGAAGATGGGAGTTCCCATTCTGGGCACGGCGGCAGAGGATGTGGACGCGGCGGAGGACAGGGAGCGCTTTGACGCCATTCTGGAGCAGTGCAATATCCCAAGGCCCGCAGGACACACTGTATTTACGGCTGAGGAGGCAAAGGAAGCAGCCAATAAGCTGGGCTATCCGGTGCTGGTAAGGCCGTCCTACGTGCTGGGCGGACAGGGGATGCAGATTGCCATAAGCGATGAGGATATCGACGAATTCATCGGCATCATCAACCAGATAGCCCAGGAGCATCCGATTCTGGTTGACAAGTATATCATGGGCAAGGAAATCGAGGTGGATGCCATCTGTGACGGCACCGACATCCTGATTCCCGGTATCATGCAGCATATTGAGCGTACCGGTATCCACTCCGGCGACAGTATCTCCGTATATCCGGCCCAGGATATCACCCAGCACAATATCGACACCATAGTGGACTACACTGAGAAGCTGGCAAGGGCCCTCCATGTAAAGGGAATGATTAATATTCAGTTTATTGTGGATGGGGACGATGTATACATCATCGAGGTGAATCCCCGTTCCTCACGTACGGTTCCCTATATCAGCAAGGTAACCGGAATCCCCATTGTACCGCTGGCCACCCGGATTATCTGCGGTCATACCATCCGGGAGCTGGGTTATAAACCGGGATTACAGCCGGCCGCTGATTACATTGCCATCAAGATGCCTGTGTTCTCCTTTGAGAAGATTCGTGGCGCTGACATAAGCCTTGGGCCTGAGATGAAGTCCACCGGCGAGTGCCTGGGCATTGCAAAGACCTTCAATGAAGCGCTCTACAAAGCGTTTGAGGGGGCGGGAATCCGTCTTCCAAAATACAAAAAAATGATTATGTCCGTTCGCCACAGCGACCAGGAGGAGGCAGTGGATATTGCCCGCAGGTTTGCCGCTGTTGGGTATCAGATATTTGCCACCAGAGGCACTGCACGGACACTGAACAAGAACGGTGTAAAGGCTTACGAAATCCGTAAGCTGGAGCAGGAATCCCCCAATATCCTGGACCTGGTGCTGGGCCATCAGATTGACCTGATTATCGACATTCCGGCCCAGGGCGCAGAGCGCAGCCATGACGGTTTCATCATCCGCCGCAATGCCATCGAGACAGGCGTCAATGTCCTGACCTCCCTGGATACGGCCAACGCGCTGGTAACCAGTCTGGAGAACCGGGCCAAGGAGCTGACGCTGATTGACATTGCCACGGTGAAGAACGCTTAAGAAAATAAATTAATTAAATGACTTGTGCCGAAGGCGCTGGGTATGGTGGTTCGTCTGCTGTATGCGGCGCCTTTGCATAAGGAATGCAGAAAACATAAAAAGACCATAAGGAGAAGGTTATGAAAGTAGAAGAGAAATTGCGGGAAATGGGACTTGAGCTTCCGGAGCTGCCAAAGCCCAACGGATTGTACGCACCGTCAAGAAGAGTGGGAAATCTGATTTATATTGCCGGTCAGACGCCCGATATTCACGGAGTGCGTCAGGTAGTGGGCGTTGTGGGGGATGATTTGACCATTGAGGATGGTCAGAGGTCCGCCAAAATCTGCGCACTGAATATTCTGTCTGTCCTGAAGGCGGAACTGGGTGATTTGGATAGAGTCAAGCAGTTTGTACAGATTATCAGCTATGTACGCTGCGCCAAGGGGTTTGGAAACCAGCCCCTGGTCATAGACGGGGCCAGCCAGCTGTTCCGGGATTTATATGGAGAAGCGGGAATCGCGGCAAGGCTCGCCATTGGAGCCAATG
>JAJQEA010000116.1 GCA_021201905.1 Clostridia bacterium | reverse complement strand
GAAACAGCTGCTTCAACAACAAGGTTGTTCATTATGAAGTTGTAAAGTCGTGTTAAAGAATAAAGCTCAAACCAAACTTCATAATGAAGTCCAGGACAGCAATCATCACGCCAATCGCAATTGACATGAAAAGCACTGCCACGGTCTGTTTTGCCACGGTTTCCTTGTCAGCAAAGACGATTTTCTTGTACTCTTTCTTCAGCCCGTGAAAAAAGCTAGGCTTTTTGTCCTTCTTAGCTGCCTTCTTCTCTACCTTGTCAGCCTTGGCCGTTTTCTCTGTGGTTTCTACAGCGTTAACTGTATTCTCTTCCATAATTTCACGTCCTTTACTGAGCAGGATTACTTTGTTTCCTTATGCATGGTATGCTTCTTGCAGAATCTGCAGTACTTCTTTGTTTCCATACGGTCCGGATGAGTTTTCTTGTCCTTAGTCATGTTGTAGTTGCGTTGTTTGCATTCTGTACATGCCAGTGTAATTTTTGTGCGCACGACTTCCACCTCCACTTATATTATCGTAGTTCACATTTGCCGCTCAGGTACTTAATTTTGAGCATAAAAAAAAGACCTAAGCTCTTCCATTCGCTCGTTTACTATACCATACAAATGTCCATACGTCAAGGGATTTTTGCGGATTTGTGGGATGGCACTACTGTCCATGACCGATAAAAATGGTCACAAAATATACGTGCTTTGCACCGGCTTTCCTGAGAGCCCGGGTACACGCCTCAATCGTACTGCCCGTGGTGTAGATATCATCCACCAATATAACGTTTTTCATGCCGGACGGCAGGGTAGACGCCGTGAAGGCCTGCTCCAGATTCTTTAACCGGCCGCTGGAATCCAGGTTTTTCTGCGGGGCGGTCTTTCGTTCCCTTTTCAAAATGGATATGTTCACCGGAATTCCCAGGGGACCGGAAAGGCGGCGGGCTAATTCCTCCGCCTGGTTGAATCCTCTTTCCCGGCGGCGGGACGGATGGACCGGCACGGGAATAAGGACATCCCCACCCATGGACCGGATGCGTTTTCCCATTTTCCTGACCATGGCTTCGCTGTAGAAATCCAGATACTCTCTTCTATTATTATACTTAATCCGAGCCATGGAACGGCTGGCCGTATCATCGTAATTAATAAGGCTCAGTCCATAGTCAAAGCTGCGTTTATGCCTGGCACAGTCACGGCAGTATTCGATGGTCCCATCCAGCACTTCCTTTCCGCACTTTTTGCAGACAGGGCGGCGTACCCAGGACAGCTTTTCCATGCAGCCCGGACATATGAGATTTCCTTTGGGCAGGACAATATCGCCGCATACAGGACAGCGGCGCGGAAACAGGATATCTGTCAGAAAATCACTGCCTGCCTGAATTATATTTAACAGCATCTTAGTCCGTATCTCTTTTACCTCCTGAATTCCTTTTTAACTCACAGCACCTCTCCGGATTCTCAGCCAATGGAATCCGTCTGCGCATATATCTCCCCGATCCTGCTTTTAAGCCCGGAATACCGCTTCTGTTCCACGCAGTTTGACGCCATGGTGTAAAATGCATCCGGCTGTCCCACCAGGCACACGCAAGCGCGGGCGCGGGTCACGGCCGTGTATATGAGATTGCGGGTCATGAGCATGCGGGGACCGTTGTACATGGGGATGATGACTGCCGGGTATTCGCTTCCCTGGGACTTGTGGATGGTGATGGCATAGGCCAGTTCCAGCTCCTCCAGCTGCTTGAAGCTGTACTCTATCATCTTGCCCTCATCAAATTCAACGGTGAGCAGCTCCGCAAATTCATTGATTTCCCGGATAATTCCAACGTCGCCGTTGAAGATTCCGGCTCCCTTGTCCACGGGCATACCGTACTTGTTGCGGACCTCCCACTCCATCTGATAGTTGTTCTTTATCTGCATGACCTTGTCGCCCACCCGGTAGATGGTACCTCCCGCCTCTTTTTCCTTCTTAGCCTTATCCGGCGGATTCAGGTAATTCTGCATAATCTGGTTCAGGCGCTCCACCCCCAGGGCGCCCTTTCGCATGGGCGTCATGACCTGGATATCAAAGACATTGGCGTGTACATAGTCAGGCAGCTTCTTCTGGATCAGGGTGATGGCCGCGCTTATGACCGCGTCCGGGTTATCCCTTCGGATAAAGAGGAAGTCCTGGCTGCGTTTTGCCAGGTCAACAGGCTCTCCTGCATTGATTTTGTGGGCGTTGACCACAATGTCACTCTGGGCGGCCTGGCGGAAGATATGGGTCAGCTTCACCACATTGAAGCTGCCGGATTCGATAATATCCCGCAGTACATTTCCCGGCCCCACGCTGGGGAGCTGGTCCACATCCCCCACCAGGATGAGCCGTGTTCCCACGTTCACTGCCCGCAGCAGGGAATGCATGAGGCTGATGTCCACCATGGACATCTCATCTATGATGATGACATCGGCATCCAGAGGATTCTCTTCATTTCTGTCAAAATGCATCCCCATGCTCTGGGCTCCCCTGCCTGACCTTGGGGCGCCGGGAATCACAGGGGCGTCGTTGCCGGGCATTCCCACCGGGACCAGCTCCAGCATACGGTGGATGGTCCTGGCCTCATATCCTGTTGCCTCCGTCATCCGCTTGGCTGCCCGGCCTGTGGGCGCCGCCAGAAGGATTTCCATTCCCTCCATCTCAAAATACCGGATAATCGTATTGATGGTGGTTGTCTTGCCGGTTCCGGGACCTCCGGTGATAACCAGCAATCCACTGTTCACAGCTTCGTATACCGCCTTTTCCTGCAGTTCATCCAGATGTATGGACTCCTGCTGCTGTATTTTAAGAAGATTGGCCTTGATTTCGGCCTGGGGAATATCCCCCTTGATGTTTAGGTCATGCAGCATACGGGCTGCATTGAGCTCCAGATAATAGTAGTGAGATGAGTAGACCAGCGCTCCCTGGGCAGATGGTTTTACCACCACCTTGCGGTCTATCTGCATATCCATCAGATGCTTTTCCATGGCGGATGGCTCTACTTTTAAAAGCTCCGATGCCTGGGCAAACAGCTCTGCCTGGGGAAGATAGGTGTGGCCGTTGGTGGTAGCCTGGAGAAGGGTGTACAGAATACCGGCCTTGATGCGGTAATCGGAATCCGTAAAGATTCCCACCCGCTCCGCTATCTCATCAGCCATCTTAAAACCCACTCCCGGAATATCATCTGCCAGGCGGTAGGGATTCTCCCGGATAATCCCGTACAGGGTGGGACCGTACTCCTGGTATATCTTGGCCGCCAGATTTATGGTAATGCCGTAATTCTGGAGAAACATCATGGCCTGACGCATGTCCTTCTTGTCCTCTACCTGCTCCGCTATGGCCATGGCCATCTTCTCGCTGACGCCCTTTACTTCGGACAGGCGCTCCGGCTCCTCCTCCATGACCCGGAAGGTGTCTGCCTTGAAATGGCGCACGATCCGGGCAGCCAAAGCGGCCCCAATGCCTTTGATGGCGCCGGAGCCAAGATAGCGTTCCATGGACAGTTCATCCTGGGGTGTTTTCATCTCATAGCTTTCTATCTGAAGCTGTTCCCCGTACACCGGGTGCTGGGTCATATGGCCGCTGGCCTCTATCATATCGCCCTCTGCAGCATAGGCCAGATTGCCTACCATGATGACTTCTTCCCCGTCGCTCTGATCCGTGACGCTCATTACTGTGTAGCCGTTTTCTTCGTTGCGGAACTTGATCCGCTCTATAAATCCTGTTATTGTCGCCATCGTTTCATCAAAAGTTTAAAAGAACCCGGTGCCAGGGCGTGTCCGGAGTGCTCCAGTCCATCACGCTGTGCCGGGTTCTGATTTTTAGTAATCTTCTCTTCCGCCGCCTACTCCCATGGATGCCTCCATAGCCATATTCATGCCGTGGGCAAACTCGATAAACTTGCCGGTGCCAATGGCCACCGCGGTCAGCGGGTCCTCTGCAATCATGGTGGTGATGCCCGTCTTTTCCTCAATCAAGGCATCCAGGCCGCTGAGCAGGGAACCGCCTCCTGTCATGACGATACCTCTGTCAAAAATATCGGCTGCCAGTTCCGGAGGGGTGCGCTCCAATACATTGCGCACGGCATCCACAATCTGCAGAGCCGGCTCCCTCAGTGCCTCCAGAGTCTCGTCTGAGGTAACCACGATGGTCTTGGGAAGACCGGTTACCAGGTTGCGTCCTCTGACCTCCATGGTCAGGACTTCCGGCCTGCGGTATGCCGCTCCGATGTTAATCTTTATCTCCTCAGCCGTGCGCTCGCCAATGAGAAGGTTGTGCTTCTTCCTCATGTAGCGCACCAGGGCCTCGTCAAAGTCATCTCCTGCAATTTTGATGGATGTGCTGACAACAGGACCTCCCAGGGAAATAACTGCAATGTCAGCTGTACCGCCTCCGATATCCACGATCATATTGCCGCAGGCTTTGCCGATATCAATGCCTGCTCCGATGGCAGCCGCAACCGGCTCCTCGATAATGGCCACTTCCCTGGCTCCCGCCTGGTAGGTGGCGTCCTCCACCGCCTTTTTCTCAACCTCTGTGGCACCGCTGGGAATACATACGCTGATTCTTGGCTTGCGCAGCGTCTTCTTGCCCACTGCCTTGCTGATGAAATATTTGAGCATCTTCTCTGTAATGGTATAATCTGAAATAACGCCCTGACGCAGAGGACGGACAGCAACAATATTGCCCGGGGTACGTCCAATCATAAGACGGGCTTCCTCACCGATGGCCATGATTTTGTTGGTATCGCGGTCAATGGCCACAACGGACGGTTCTTTTAACACAACGCCTTTTCCCTTGATATATACAAGGATGCTGGCAGTTCCTAAGTCAATTCCAATATCATTGGACATCATCGAAAACATATAGATAGTTCCTCCTCACTGACTGAACCGGACCGGAAACGCCCACAGGGGCTTCCATGCTTGTCCTCCCAAGGAGGCCAAACGCCGGGACAGGCCGCATCAATCGCTTAAAATATAAATGGTTGCATTGCATTACTTCTATGCATTGCTTCTATTATATACAATATTGTAAAGTTTTCAAAGGGTTTTTTTCTTTTTTATTTTCTTTATGTTTTTTTCATGCCAAGGACATATTTTCGTCACAATTATTGCTTATTATAATAACAAGTTCACCGAGAGGTGGACGAGGCCTTTGTTTCAAGTGATTACTTGAAATCACAAAGCTTTTTCATACTCATACCGGACGGAGTAATCCGTCCGGCCCCCCTATAACATTTTCTTTTTTATATATACCTACCATTCCCACGTAGGCGATAAGCCATGCAGAAAAAAGCAGAAAAAGAACCGGCACTGTATTTTGCGGATGCCGGTTCTTTTTTGCTGTATAGGTCCATGGCCAAAGACCGTCTATACTTTTCCTTATCCGAAGTATAATCAACTCGTAATGCAAAAAAGGAATTTCAAAAAGTATTTCAAAAAGAAAAAGGAGAGTGCATTAATTATGAGAAAGCAGACAAAGTTAGTTGCTGTATTATCAACAGCAGCACTGCTCGCTATTGGTGCATCCATGACTTCTTTCGCAGCTACAGGATGGGCTGAGGAAGACGGTACTTGGGTATATTACAACAGAGACGGCGAGAGAGCAACTGATCAGTGGAAGAAATCCGGTAACAACTGGTATTGGTTAGATAGCAACGGCGAGATGGCTATCGATCAGCTGATTGAAGACGGCGACAACTATTATTATGTAGACATCAACGGTGTTATGGCTTCCAATCAGTGGGTAGCTATCGACAACGAGGATGCTGGTGAAGACAATGAGCCCGATCATTACTGGTACTATTTCCAGGCTAATGGTAAAGCTTTAAAGAATGGTGACAATGATAAGGTTGCCCTGAAGACTGTTAATGGCAAGAAATATGCTTTTGACGATGAAGGTAAGATGCTGTATGGTTGGGTTGCTGCTGATAATGCAGAGCGCCTTGATGATACAGATGGCGATGGCTTCAAAGAAGGCGATTACTACTTCGGCAGCGAAGATGATGGTGCAATGACTGTTGGCTGGCTGCAGATGGATATCACATATGATGAAGCAACCAATGACAACGAGATTGCTCCAGTGTTTAACGAGGATGAGGATCAGAGCCGTTGGTTCTACTTCAAGTCCAATGGTAAGAAGATTAAAGCTGAAGATGGCGATGTTCAGAAGGGTAAGACCATCAATGGTAAGAAGTACGAGTTTGACCAGTACGGCGCCATGACAGCAGAGTGGTCTCTGGATGTAGAGTCTGCATCTAAGGTTGGTGTAAGAGGTCAGTATAGTAATGTAACAACCAACAGTGTACCTGCTAAGTACGCTCAGCAGTGGAGATACTTTCAGGATGTTGAGAATGGTGCTCGCGTAAGCAAGGGCTGGTTCAAGGTAGTTGCAGCTGAGTATCTGAACTACGATAAGAACAATGATGATGAAGATGCATGGTACTATGCAGATGGAAGCGGTAACCTGTACGCAGGTGAATTCAAGACCATCAAGGGTAAGAAGTATGCATTCAGAAACGATGGCCGTATGGTTGACGGACTTAAGTTTATCCAGGACAACAACGGCAGCTTAGTTGTTAATGCTGATGATGATGATGATTATCCATTTGATACTGAGGATGACTTCATTGAGAACGCTCCTTATTATGAGGAAGCTGGCTTTAAATGCTACTACTTCGGTGATGGCGATGATGGTTCTATGAAGACCAACAAGATCAACATCGATATTGATGGTGATAAGTTCAACTTCTACTTCGAGAAGTCCGGCTCTAAGAAGGGCGCCGGTAAGACTGGTGAGAAGGATGACAAGTACTATCAGTCTGGTATGCTTCTGAAGGCTGGTAAGGATGAGAAGTATCAGGTAGTTAAGACCTTAGACCCAACCATCGATAAGAATGATGCTGGTGAAGGACTTAAGGGCTATAAGAAGCTGGATGATGTTAAGACCTTCTTAGAAGAGCTTGGCATGGACACAACTTCTGCTTATACTACAGATCCATCTACAGTTAACCTTAGCAAGCTGAACATCACTAAGAGCGCAGATAATATTGATGAATTATATGTAATCCCAACCAAGGATGACAATCAGCAGGATGTTAAGGGCAAGTATTTCATCGTAAATACTTCCGGTAAGGTTATTGACAGCAAGTCCAGAAATAAGGATGGCAATGACTATTACTATGCTACTGGATCTAAGGGCGAGATTTTAGCTATCTACACAGAGAAATAAGTTACACAGTTAATGTGTAATGATAATTAAGGGGGAAAGCGTTGTGACTGATTAAGCAACTAAATTAGTCACAGCGCTTTTCTTTTTATTACCTATGACCTAAATTTAATGTTTTTAAATATTAAAAATCAGGAGGAGTCTTTGATGATTAGAAAACCATGGGTGATTTTTTTGCCTTTCAGCTGCATTGCTTTCGGTAAATCCGATTATCTCACTAGCAGATACCGCTACAGACACATCTGTTACCACTATGGAAAGCTGTGGAGCCTATCTGTTTGAGTGGCGTCCCGTAGATTGTGGTAATGGTCACTACTTTGCTATACTTGTAGGTGGCAATAGTATCGCAGAAAGAGATGTGATTCTGAACCGTGGATATGATTATGCTTATACCTTTAACCCCAGTCTGTATTCAAGACCATGGGGGGAGGTGCCTACTCTGGTCAATGTAGATGGAGTATGGGCGATACCGGAAAACCAGCCTCTTCTCCCAGAAGGTACACAGTCTACGCTTCAGATAGCACTCTATACAAATAATGGGAAATTACCAAATAAAGAAAGATACATTGATGTAGTCAAACTTCCAAGTAATGTGGATACTTCTACACTTCCAGATGATGTTCGAAAATATCTGATTAATGTAGATGGCTCTGATGCTGGCGCCTATGAGGGCACAAAGAATACCGGTTGGGTTAGGGAAGCCGACGGACGTTATAAATACAGAAAACCCGATGGAACCTTTGTAAGCGGAGGATGGTTGAATGTAGATGATAACCTTTATTACATGAATGACGAAGGATACATGCTGTCTGATACGATTGCGCCGGATGGTTCTTATGTGAATGCAAGTGGTGCCAAACAGAAATATATGCCAGGATGGTTCCAAAATGAGCGTGGTTGGAAATATGTCTTGAAAAATGGATATTTCGCAGCCTCTACCTGGGTACAGGATACAGATGGTAAATACTATTATTTTGATATAGGCGGCTATATGAGAACTGATTATGATACCCCTGATGGATATCATGTTGGACCAGATGGAGTATGGGATGGCGCAGCGGCTACAGGAGAGTATGGTCAGAATCCAGGGCCAGGAGGTGTAGCGTCCTCTAACACAGAATCAGGTGACGCCGAAGAAAATACGCAGGAAGAGACTCAACCAGAAGCAACAGAAGAAACGAATAGTTAAGTTTTTATTTATAATTAAAATGCTCCTTTACAATGAGATTTATAATAATATATCTCATTGTAAAGGAGCTTTTATTAGCAGTTTAGTAACAAAAATGTTGGAAGTGCACTTTTTAAAGCACAACTTCCAACATTAAGTGTGGACATTAATTTAGTATATTCTGTCTAAAAAAATTAAAGTAGCTGATTCTATTGTTAGTTTGCTGCGGCATTTTCTGATGCTGACTCCTGACTTGTATTATCTGTTTCTGGTTGAGCACCCGGTCCAAGTTTCTTTATATCTTCAACAAGTGTTGTAGCTTGCCCGTCCCATACCCCGTCTGGTCCAACATGGTATCCATCAGGGGTATCATAATCAGTTTTCATGTAACCGCCCAGGTCGAAATAATAGTATTTACCATCTATATCCTGTACCCAGGTAGAGGCTGCGAAATAGCCATTTTTCAAGACATATTTCCAACCACGCTCATTTTGGAACCATCCCGGCATATATTTCTGTTTAACACCACTTGCATTTACGTAAGACCCGTCTGGTACAATGGTATCTGCCAGCATATAGCCATTTTCGTCCATATAGTATAGCTTATCCTCGACATTTAGCCAGCCATTGCTCACAAAAGTCCCATCGGGCTTTCTGTACCTGAAGCGTCCATCCTCTGTCTGAACCCAGCCAGATGTCTCTGTGCCTTCATAGGCTCCTGCATCTGTCCCATCTGTATTTATCAGATATTTCTTAACTTCCGGAGGTAGACTTGAGGCAGTTACATTATTTGGAAGTTTTACTATATCTATATAACGCTCTTTATCAGGAAGTTTATTATTATTTGTAAAGAGTACTATTTGGAGTGTGGGCTGAGAACCCTCAGGAAGGCTTGGCCAGTTATCAGGAATAGCCCATACACCGTCTACGTTATTGAGTGTAGGTACTTCTCCCCATGGCCTTGAATACTTCATTGGTTCAAAAGTATAAGCAAAATCATACCCCCTATTAAGAATTACATTTCTTTCGGCAATAGAATCACCACCTACTAATATTGCAAAATAGTGTCCATTTCCACAATCTACAGGACGCCATTCGAATAAATATGCTCCACAATTTTCCATAGCTATTGTATCTGCCGATGCATCAGCAAAAGAAACTATGGGAGTTGCTGTTGCTAAAGTAATGGCTAAATATAGTGATACCAATCTTTTTTTAATCATGGAATTCCTCCTGATTCTATATTATATATTTGATATTTTAATACGAGAAAAAAGCGTTGAGACTAATTTAATTATATAATCAGCCGCAACGCTTTCCCCCTTATTATTTAGTTAGAACCAATATATGAATTAGTTCTCTGCATAAATAGCGGCAATCTGTCCGCCCTTCTTAATTACATAATAGTAATCGTTTCCGTCTTTATTCTTAGACTTGGTATCAATTACCTTACCAGAAGTATTTACAACAAAATAATCATTAGCACTTACCTTAGAAGTATCAATGATGTAAAGTTCCTTGATGTCTTCCGCTTTCTTGTTTACACCAAGGTCTCTTAACTGGCCAACAGTTGTGTCATTGATAACATTATCGGTATATTTACCAGAGATGTCATCAAGGAATTTTCTAACGTCATCCAGCTTGCTGTAAGTATACTTGCTGGCAGCTGTAGACACACCACTCTTATTGCTTCTCTTAACAACCTGATACTTTTCATCCTTACCAGCAGTAATTAACTTACCAGACTGATAGTACTTATCATCCTTCTCGCCAGTAAGACCTGCACCCTTATGAGCACCAGACTTTTCAAAGTAGAAATTGAATCTATCACCATCAATATCAATGCTGGTCTTATTAGTTCTCATAGCACCATCATCGCCGCCGCCAAAGTAGAAGCATCTGTATCCAAGATCACTCCAATGAATAGAGTTCTTATTGAAGTCATCATCTGTATCGAATGGGAAATTGTCATCATCGTCTGCTCTAACATCGGTGATATTATTCTGAGCATTCTGCTGAATGAACTTTAAGCCATCAATCATGCGGCCATCGTTTCTGAATGCATATTTTTTACCCTTGATGGTCTTGAACTGACCGGCATACAGGTTACCACTTCCATCTGCATAGTACCATGCATCTTCATCATCATTATACTTATCATAGTTCAAGTATTCAGCAGATACAACCTTGAACCAGCCCTTACTTACACGGGCACCGTTTTCAACATCCTGGAAGTATCTCCACTGCTGAGCATATTTAGCAGAAACACTGTGAGTTGCAGTGGCATAATCGCCTCTGATGCCGCTTGTAGAAGCAGTATCTACATCTAAGGACCACTCTGCTGTCATAGCGCCGTACTGGTCAAACTCGTACTTCTTACCATTGATGGTCTTGCTCTTCTGTGTATCACCATTTTCAGCTTTTACTTTCTTACCATTGGATTTGAAGTAGAACCAACGTGTCCGATCTTCATCATCATTAAATACTGGTGAAACTTCGTAATCAGAAGTAGCTTCATCATATGTGATATCCATCTGCAGCCAGCCAATGGTCATCGCACCATCATCTTCGCCGCCGAAGTAATAATCGCCTTCTTTGAAGCCATCGCCATCTGTATTGTCAATGCGCTCTGCATTATCAGCATCAACCCAGCCGAAGAGCATTCTGCCCTCGTCATCAAAAGCATACTTCTTGCCATTTACGGTTTTCAGAGCTACTCTTGCATTGTCGCCATTCTTTAAAGCCTTACCATTAGCCTGGAAATAGTACCAGTAATGATCGGGCTCATCATCCTGTCCTGCATCCTCGTTGTCGATAGCTACCCACTGGTTAGCTGCCATAACAC
>JAJQEA010000197.1 GCA_021201905.1 Clostridia bacterium | reverse complement strand
GCATGAAATTCTGATGCACCATACCTACGCCATGCATTAATGCATCCACCGGAGAATTTATTTTGACCGGTTTCCCATTTATGCTGATATCCCCCTCATCCGGCTGAATCAATCCGTAAACTATATTCATCAGGGTCGATTTTCCCGCCCCGTTCTCGCCCAACAGGACATGGATTTCACCCTGGCGGAGTTCAAAACTCACCTTGTCACTGGCCAGGACACCCGGAAAACGTTTGGTGATATTATGCATTTCAAGAACATTTCCCATAATCAACTTTCTCTCCTATCATAAATCGTCTCCACGTCTATTCCACATCGTACTGCGTGGTATATGTGATACTGCCTGCCTTTACCTTCTCTGTCAGCTCTTCCATCTGAGTCTCCACATCGGAAGGCACGTTTCCGTGAAAGTCTGCCAAATAAACCGAACCCCTGGCCACACTCTGAGGCATGGAACCGCCCTTTTTACCGTTAGCAACCTCATACAATATGTCCTTCATCTGGACGCCGTAATCCATGATTACGCTGGTCAGTACCACATCCGGCGCCTGCTCATACTGGTCGCTTCCCTTTCCGATAACCCATACCTTTTTACCGGCTTCCGTTGACTCTTCTGCTGCCGCAAATACCCCTGTCATACCCAGGTCCTGTAGATGTGTAATCACATCCGCCCTGCTCTGTATCTGGCTTACGGTTGCTTCTTTTGCCTTGATGGGGTCGTTGAAGTCACTGGTAAACACGGTCAGCACCTTGATATCGGAATTGACTGATTGGGCGCCCTCCTCATATGCTTTCGAGCAAGCCACATAGAGGGGATTCTCCCGTCCTCCCACAAAACCAATGGTATCAGACTGGGTCATCCTGGCTGCCAGCGCACCGGCAAGGTAATAGCCGCCTTCACATTCATTGAGTCCGAATCACACATTATCAAAGGTCTGGTCGGAGGGCGGCGATACCAGCGTCACAAAAAACAGTATCCGGAAATTGCGGGGCAATCTCCATGACAGCCGCGCCATGCGCGCCGCTCTGTGACCAGACCACGTCATAACCATCTGCCACATAATCCCGGATTGCCTTGGCTGCATCCGTTGCGGCGATTACGCCTTCAACATAATCGGCTTTTTCAATGAAATCTTCCTCTTTTACTTTCTGGATACCCTGGTAAGAAATCGTGCCAAATGCGCCGTCACTGATGGAACCTCCAAGTACGAAAGCAGCTTTGATTTTTTTAGCCTGTCCGTCGGAAGCCTCGGCGGCGCCCTCTGCCGGCGCGGCCGCTGACGGGGCGCAACCCACCATGGACATTGAAAGCATTGCAAGTATCATGAATATGGAACCTAATTTTTTAATCATTTTCTTCATCTCCTAATTATAATAAATTTTCATTTTCCGGCACGGCGTCCGGCCGTACCCCTGCTTTACACTGCTGGCTGTATTGTTTTTTACCACCCCTCAATCCTTTCGCTGCAAACCTCCCAATTCATGTCTTCATGTTATGAAACCGTCATGTGATAGTGAATGTACTCCCATCAAATCCCCCTCTCCTCCATCAATCGTCTATTGTATACAATATTTAAGAAAAAAATAAAATGTTCCTTTCTGCGAATGTACTTAACTCTGGCTCCAGTATGAATGTTCAAACAGGCACTAGCCGACTCTAAGTAGTATTATATATCATAATAGCTCAATCGTCTATTGTATACACGAAATAAAAACAATTTCCTTTTCTATTTATCATGTATTCTGCCCGGATTGATTTGCCAGCAAGAGCGGAAATTGACAAATCGTCTATTGTATACAGTGTACTTATAAACTAAACCTTCTTACTGCTTATCTATAAATTAAAGTATACGTGAAATAAATTCCCCTGTCAACCAGCACTTTTCCCAATTTTATTCGTCATTATATACATAAATTCCGGAAGAACCCTTCTGCCGCCCCGTTGATATATACATTTCTTTTCTCGCAGCATAAGAACTCTATAGTGAAAATATCACGGATAAGTAAAAAAGCACAAGAAAAAAGACTCCTCTCCTCACCTTCAGCAGTGTCTTGAAAGAAGTCTTTTACATTTGTAAGCGTCTTTTATATAATAGCCCTATTCATCCCAGTTATGGTACACCGCCTGGACATCGTCATCCTCATCCAGCAAATCCAGTGTACGGTTTAACTTCTTGATATCATCCTCATCGGTCAGCTCCACCCATGTCTGGGGAATCATGGTCACATCCGCCTGCATCATGGGAATGCTCTGGGCCTCCAGGGCCTCGCGCACCGCGCTGAAATCCTCAGGCGCCGTGACGACCTCGTAGCTGTCCTCCTCCTCGGAGAAATCCTCTGCTCCCGCGTCCAGGGCAAGCATCATCAGCTCATCCGGATCCATGTCGCATTCTTCCTTGTCAATGATGATCTGTCCCTTTTTATCAAACATATAGGACACGCTTCCCGGTGTGCCTACGTTGCCGCCGCCCTTGGTGAAGGCGCTCCTCACATTGGCAGCCGTACGGTTCTTATTGTCGGTCAGTGTATCTACGATGATAGCCACGCCGTTGGGGCCGTATCCCTCGTATGTAAGGGTCTCGTAGTTCACGGAGTTGGCATCGCCTGCCGCCTTTTTGATGCCGCGGTCAATGGTATCATTGGGCATGTTGTTGGCCTTGGCCTTGGCAATCACGTCCCTCAGCTTACTGTTGTTGGCCGGATCTGCTCCGCCCTCTTTTACAGCGACTGCGATCTCACGGCCGATGACAGTGAAGATCTTGCCCTTGGCGGCGTCGTTGCGCTCTTTCTTATGTTTAATGTTGGCAAACTTTGAATGTCCTGACATTGGTAAACACCCTTTCCTGTTTCTTCTTTTATGGTTTATATATGTTTATACGTTCAAATACAGCCTTCTGCTGTATTTTATACACATCTTTTCTATATTAACACGATTTTTTTATATGGCAAGAAAAATTCTCTTCCGCAGCCACCTCCCGCAGCCACCTGTGCACCTGCCTCAGCCGCCTGCCCGGCTCACCTCACCTCCGCCGCCAGGTTCCTGAGCCACTTCTTCTGCCTGTACCGTATATATCCCAGCACGGCCTTGTATACCTCTTCCGTCATCACTAGCGCATACACGGTATAGATGGGCAGCCGCCACACCAGGGCGCCCAAAAACGCCAGGGGTACGCCGATGAACCACACGCCGCTGGTATCGAGGAACAGACACATCTTGGTATCGCCTCCGCTTCGCAACACGCCCACCACATTGACATAGTTGAACATCTTCGCCGGCATGTAGGCCGCGAAAATCAGGATGCACAGGCTGACGTCCCGGGCCACCTCAGGCGTGATGTTGTAAAGGCTGATGATAGGCCACCGGATTCCAATCAGAACCACAGCCACGCCTATGGTGGCAATGAACTGGAGGATAAAGAAATGCACTGCATACTTCTCCGCCCGTTTGAGATGGCCCGCCCCCAGCTCATTGCCCAGGATAACGGCAGTGGCCGCGCTCAGGCCCTGGAACAGCACCACCAGGATATCCTGAATGGTGGTGGCAATGGTGATGGCCGCCACCGCCTCGTCTCCCATGCGCCCGTAGGCCAGGGAATACATGGTAGTGCCCAGCCCCCACATAAACTCATTGGCAATAACAGGGGCTGACGTCCTGAAAAACTGGCTGATGAACATGCCGCTCCAGCCAAACAGATCCCTGAGGCCGCAGGCCACCGGAAGCTTTTTTCCGTACACGTACCCCAGAATCAGCACAATCTCAATGGTCCTCGCTATCAGGGTGGCCACGGCCGCGCCGGACACTCCCATGGCCGGGGCGCCCAACTTTCCGAAAATCAGCACATAATTCAGGCAGATATTGATAACAATGGCTATGCAGCTGCTTATGACAGGGAATATAACCTTGTTCACGGCCCTGAGTATGGCCACATAAACATTGGTCATGGCCAAAAAGGGGTAGGTTAAAACCGCTATCTTTAAATACTTTGCCCCCAGCTCCACGCTGTCATGGCTGGTGGTAAATATGCGCATAACGGATTGTGGGGACAGAAGGGCCGGCACAACGAAGAACAAGGCCCCTGCCAGGGCCAGAAGGATGGAAAGCCCCAGGACCTTCCTTATGCTCTTTAAATCGCCGTTTCCCCAGAACTGGGCCGCCAGCACGCCGCTTCCGCTGACAATGCCGAATACCAGAAGCGAAAAAACAAAGAAGAACTTATTGGCCAGTCCCACTGCCGCTATGGCCGTGGCCCCCATGGTGCCGATCATCAGGGTATCCACCAGGTTTACCACTGTGTTAAGCATTCCCTGCAGGGCCACGGGACAGGCAATCATAAGCGCCTTCCTTAAAAATCTGCTGTCACGAAACATCTCCTTCGTACTCTCTATTACCTGTATCATACTTCTCTTCCACCGATTCTTTCCCGCTGTCCGCAGCCTTCCCGCCTTCCGGCACAGGAACGACCCGGACGCTCTCTATCATCTTATTGCCGGCCCGCTCCACTTCAAAGAGCCATCCGCCGAATTCCACCTGGGGATTCTCCCCTTCCTGGGGAATGCGGTCCAGCCGGGACACCAGATAACCGTTCAGGGTGTCGTAGGTGTCGCTGTCCTCCTCAGGCAGTTCAATATCCAGGGTCTCCATCACATCTTCCAACGGCGTAAGGCCGCTCATGACAAAGGTACCGTCCTCCAGGGCCTGTATGAAATCCTCTTCCTCATCGTATTCATCCATGATGTTGCCCACGATTTCTTCCAGTATATCCTCCATGGTGAGAAGTCCGGCCGTCTGTCCGTACTCGTCCACCACGATTTCCATGTGGATCTTGCGGGACTGCATCTCCTTGAAAAGGGTGTCTATGCTCCTTGTCTCAGGTATGAAATTGGCTTCCCTCAAAAGGCCGGGTATGTCTTTAATCATCCTGTCCTTGTTCTCTTCCTTTTCCGCAAAGGCCATGGCATCGCGCATGTGGAGTATGCCGATGATATCGTCTATGTCCTCCCCGTATACGGGATACCGGGTATTTACGCCCTCATTCAGGATGAAATCCACTGCTTCCTTAAGGCTCATGCTGCCGTCCAAGGCCGTCATGTTGGTGCGGTGGGTCATGATATCCGCGGCTTCCTTGTCCCCCAGCTCAAAGATATTGGTTATCATCTCTGTCTCATCCGCCTCCAGGACGCCCTGCTCATGGCCCTCATTGACCATGGACATGATATCCTCCTCTGTGACGTTGCCGTCGTCATCCGCCAAGTCCACCCCAAAGGGCTTCAGCACCAGGGAAGAAATCAACGTAATCAGGCGTGTCAGGGGCAGAAATACCCCTGCGAAAAAGAGCACCACCGGAAGCATATGGTATCCCCACTTCTCAGGCTCCTTGGCCGCCAGTCGCTTGGGTATGATGATACCGAAGCTGATGACAAGCACCAGGACAAATACGGTGACCAGGGCCAGAACCCCCGCCCACTGCCACCAGGACGGATTCCTGTACCACGGCGTACCGGACACTGCCATCAGACGGGCCGGCTCTGCCCAGGCCAGCACCTTTCCCAGAAGGAACCTGCGCTCCACCATGCCAATCATGGCAGGAAGGATAGCCGCTCCTATAATCATACCCATCAGATGGGTGGTGACCTGGATGGTATGGACAAACCGCACGGGGCGGTTCACTATCTCTAACAGGCGCGCAGCCTTTTTTATTCCCCCCGGCCGCCTCCTCCTCCAGCTTCCCCTCGTTCACATTCTGTATTGCCGAACCAAAACCGTAAAACACTGCCTCCAGAAGAATAAATCCTATCAATATGAGGATACTGACAGGTGGATAACCATCGTCCATAATGACAAAAAGACTCCTTTCATACTCATAAAACACCATAACCGCCGGGCCAGGCCCAAAAAAACAGAGCTATCCCCCTAAAATACGGCATAATTCTGCTTATCATATCATTTTTCTCATATTTCGTCAATGGTGCCTGAATGCTCCATCCATGGTTCCTGTCCATGGCGCCCCTGCCTGCTTATGTACGCAGTTCCAGGCTGATCATAAGGGCCTCATCCACCTTCTGCTGCAGCTCCTCATCAATATGGCAGATTTTCTCCTTCAGTCTCTGTTTGTCAATGGTCCGCAGCTGTTCCAGGAGAATGACCGAATCCTTAATCACGGCACAGCGTCTGGTGGGCAGCTCCACATGGGTGGGCAGCTTGGCTTTGTTCATCCTGGAAGTAATAGCCGCGCATATGACCGTGGGGCTGTGCTTGTTTCCCACGTCATTCTGGATAATCAGCACAGGGCGCACTCCCCCCTGTTCCGATCCCACCACCGGCCGCAAATCCGCATAATAAATATCTCCACGTCTGATAATCACATCGTTCACACTCTGTCAATTTATTCAACCTTAGTATTGACATTTTTGACCTGTGTATACATAGACCGGATACACTGGAGCATCCGGCCGGCCTTACGCCACACTACTAACATATGATTCAGACGTTCTCTTTGAGCCTGGTAGGCTTTTACATATATCCAAAGCCCTCGTAAATATCCTTAAAGTAATCCTTTTGGCCAATGGCCCTGCCGTTTTGCAGGTAGACCCTTGGCACCCGTTTCCCGATTCTGCAGATGATTTCATAGTGGAAGCCGCCTCCCACGCGGGCCAGCTCCTCCACCGTGATACATTCCTCCCCATCCTTTCCAATCAGGGTCACCTGGTCGCCTTCTGCCGCCTCCGGGATGTCCGTGACATCTGCCATGAACTGGTCCATGCATATCCTTCCAAGGATCCCGGCCCGTTTTCCCCGTATGAGCACCGCGCCCTTGTTGGAGAGATTCCGCGGATAACCGTCCCCGTATCCCACGGGAATGGTGGCCACACGCATGGGACGGTCCGCCACAAAGGTGCCGCCATAGCTGACAGCCGTACCTGGCTCAATGGTCTTTATGTATGTGATACAGCTCTTAAGCCCCATGGCGGGAACCAGCTTCACCCGCTCCCGGTCCACCTCATCTGAGGGGTACAGGCCGTAAATGGAGATTCCGGCACGCACCATATCCAGTCTGTTGGAGTCCAGCCCCTCCACGATGCCGGCGCTGTTGGAGCAGTGGCGGATCGGGATATCCACGTCCCTGCTGTGGAGCATTTCACAAAAATCCCTGTATTTCTTATACTGGGCCTCATAACACGCCTTGTCCGTCTCGTCTGCCCTGGCAAAATGGGTAAACATACCCTCGATGCGGATTCCGGGAAGCCTGGCTATCCTGGCCGCCTCCTCCGCCGACGCCTCATCCGGCGTCATTCCAATCCGGCTCATGCCCGTATCCACCGCCAGATGGATGTTGGCCCTGGCGCCGTTTTTTAAAGCTGTTTCTGATAATGCCTCGGCCTCCTCATAGCGGAACATGGCAGGGCGTATATCGTACCGGACCAGATCCTCAAAACGGCTCTCATGGGTCACCCCCAGTACCAGTATCATTTTCTGGATGCCGTGGCGGCGCAGGATAACCGCCTCGTCCATGGTGGCCACCCCATACCCTTCCACATAAGGGTCAATGGTTCTGGCCACCGGAACCGCCCCGTGTCCGTACCCGTCCGTCTTTACCACCCCTATGATGGAAGTGGACGGAGGAAGGCTGTCCTTCATTGCCCTTATATTGGATTCCACCGCATCCAGGTCAATGGCTGCGTAAACTCTGCTGTATGAATTCATTGTTGTTGCCTCCTGTGTCACAGGCCCTTATCCCGGCCCGATCTCGATTGTATTTTATGGGTTTGGCGCGGCGGGACAGCCCTTACACCATGGCCATCACACTGCCGACGGCGTCCGCCAGTTCCGAAGCCAGCAGGCTGTGGGCGCCGCTTTTAGAGGCAGCCGCGTCTCCTGCCCGGCCGTGAAGATATACCCCCAGACAGGCCGCCTCCTCCTCATCCATGCCAATGGCTATGAGGCCCGCTATGATGCCCGTGAGCACGTCGCCGGAGCCTGCCTTTGCCATGGCGCTGTTGCCGCTGGAATTGATGTACAGGTTCCCGTCCCGCCCGGCTGTGACCGTGGCCGCATCCTTTAACACGCAGGTGAGGCCGTAACGGCCTGCATACTCCAGGGCCGTGGCTGCCAGGTTCTCCCTAATCTGATCCACGGACTCCCCTGTGAGCCGGGCCATTTCCCCCAGATGGGGCGTCACGATAATATTCTCCGTATAGTAAGAGGTAAGGTACGGATGACCCGCTATGGCATTCAGTCCGTCCGCGTCAATGATGACAGGCACGAACGCGCTGGTCAGTATATCCTCCACCAGGTATTCCACATAGGGTCCGCTTCCCAGTCCCGGTCCCAGCACCACCACGTCGGCCCATTCCATCTGGGCCTCTATCATCTTCCTGAATTCATCCCTGCCCTCCATGAGCTGGTCCGGGGTGTAGGTGGCTATAATGGCCTCAGGCAGGCGTTCCTGGAGAATCTGCCGGTTTTCCTCCACCGTGAGCAGTTTTACCAGCCCCGCCCCTGTCCTGTATGCGGATAAGGCGCTCAGATACGCGGCCCCGCACATATTCCTGGAGCCTGCCACGATCAGCACCTTTCCAAAGGTGCCCTTGTTGGAATAGGCGGGCCGCCTGGGAATCCGTTTCAAATCATCATCCCCGTAGGTGACGGCAAAATCACCTGCCGCCGTTCCATTTGCTTCCCTCACCGCTTCCAGGGCCTGTCCGGGAAATCCGATATCAGCCACCTCCACCCGGCCCCCGTACTCCCGGCCCGGATACAGGGCTGTCCCGGTTTTCTCCCATCCGAAGGTAACGGTCAGATCCGCCCTCAGGGCTGCGCCCATGACATTCCCCGTATCCCCGTGGATGCCCGACGGCACATCCACCGCAACGGTGCGGCGGATGGACTTGGCCTCCAGCATCTCAATACACTGCCTGTACTCCCCCTCCACAGGGCGGCTCAGTCCCACGCCGAACACCGCGTCTATGAGAAGGCCGCATTCCTCCTTCTCCCCCTCCTGCCAGGGCAGGGAGGAAAGACCCACATTGCCGGCAATGGCAAGCTGCGTCCTGAATTCCTCTGTTCCCTTATCCGGATTTCCCACCAGGAATATGCGCACCGGATATCCTTTTAAATGAAGCATCCTGGCTGCCGCCACGCCGTCGGCCCCGTTATTGCCGGTTCCGCACACGGCCCAGATGGTATCCCCCTTTTCCCACAGGCGCTCCGCTGCCCGGGCCACCGCAAGCGCTGCCCGCTCCATCAAGACCAGGGACGGAATACCTATGGTATGGATGGTATAGGCGTCAATGGCCTTCATCTGTTTTCCCGTTACCAGCATCCTCATATGGCTGTACCTCCTTTATCCTGCCTTCTCCCACAGCAAACGCCATGGCATACTCCCTTGTATTGGTGATGGACACCTCCAGGCGTTCCATGCCCATCTCCTGAAAACGGGCCAGGGCGCCTCTGTAAAGGCGGACATAGGGCTTTCCCACATCGTCCCTGAGCACCTCCACGTCGATGGGCATGAAGGTCCGAAACCCCGTTCCCAGGGCCTTTGCGACCGCCTCCTTCACAGCAAAAGAGCCGGCCAGCTTAGAGGCGGACCCCTTTGCTTGCCGGCTTTCCATATCCGTAAATGTGCGCACCACAAAATAATCCTTTTTACAGGCTTTTTCCATGCGTCCGATTTCAACTAAATCCGTTCCAACTCCAAGTATCATGGTGCTGTCTTCCTAAACATTTACTTTAACGCGTTCTTTTTCTCCTCCTGCAGGTCATACATGCTGCTGACCCGGTAGGAAAGACGCATCAGGCTCTCGGACAGGTGTACATTCTCCACCACCACGTCCTCGGGTACCACCAAATCCGTGTGGGCAAAATTCCAGATAGCCCTGATTCCCGCGTTGACCAGGCGGTCCGCAATCTCCGGCGCCTTTGTCTTCGGGATGGTCAGGGCAGCAATCTGAATCTCATTCTCCCTGATAAACGTCTCCAAATCATCCACGGAGCGAATCTCAATCCCTCTGATGACCAGGCCGATGAGTTTGGGGTTAATATCAAACATTCCCCTGATAACAAAGCCCCTGCGCTTAAAATTCGTATAATTGGCAATGGCCTGTCCCAGGTTTCCGGCTCCGATGATGATCACATTGTGCTGTCTGTCAATCCCAAGTATCTTGGCGATTTCCGAATAGAGGTACTTTACATTGTAGCCGTATCCCTGCTGGCCGAATCCGCCGAAATTACTCAGATCCTGACGGATCTGAGATGCGGTCACTTTCATTCTGGCGCTCAGCTCATTGGAGGATATACGCTCCACACCTTCCTCTATTAATTCACCTAAATAACGGTAATAACGGGGCAGCCTAGAAATCACTGCCTTCGAAATCTCCTTGCGTTCCATGATGTATCCACCTTCCCATTGTGCAATTCTGTCAAAACTCTAATAGTTCTATTATAAACACACGTCAAAAAAATGTCAAACACGTTTACATATGTTCTTGAAAAAATCGTCTCCGTATATTATACTTGGGAGAGCTAAATATGTCGTTTTTAAAGGAGTTTACCATGATTTTATCATGCAGCAATATAAGCAAATCATTTGGAGAGAAACATATATTAAAGCAGGTTTCCTTCCACCTGGAGGACCATGAAAAGGCTGCCATCGTCGGAATCAACGGCGCCGGCAAGTCCACCCTCCTTAAAATTATCATCGGGGAACTGGCCGCCGACGAGGGGTGCGTGGCGCTGGGGAGGGGTGCCTCCATCGGCTACCTGGCCCAGCACCAGGACCTGGACAGCGAAAGCACCATCCACGACGCCCTGTTGGAGGTCAAGCGTCCCATTCTCCAGATGGAGGAACGCATCCGTTCCCTGGAACTGGACATGAAAAGCGCGTCCGGTGAGAGCCTGGAAGCCATGCTGGAGGAATACAGCCGCCTGACCCACCAGTTTGAGCTGGAGGGCGGCTATGCCTGCCGCAGCGAAATCACCGGCGTTTTAAAGGGTCTTGGCTTTGCCGAGGAGGAATTTTCAAAGCCCATCAACGCCCTGTCCGGCGGCCAGAAAACCCGCGTGTCCCTGGGCAAGCTCCTGCTGACCAAACCTGATATCCTGCTCCTTGACGAGCCCACCAACCACCTGGACATGGAATCCATTGCCTGGCTGGAGACTTACCTTAAGACCTACAGCGGAAGCGTAATCATCGTTGCCCATGACCGGTATTTCCTGGACCGGGTGGTGACAAAAATCGTGGAGCTGGACAATG
>JAJQEA010000040.1 GCA_021201905.1 Clostridia bacterium | reverse complement strand
CCCTTGACCTAAAACCCCGGCCGGGATTTAAAACCACCCCCCCCCCCGGCGCTTTGTCTCCACCACAAATACATCATCCTCTTTGCGGATTCCCGTCACCGTGGTGCGCTTCCAGTCCACAGAAGGACAGGAGGCTCCATGTTCCCTGAACCGTTCCATGAGATGCTGGCCGCTGTCCCGCATGATGCCCGGATAATTTCTTATCTCATATGTATCGTTGATTCTTCCTCCATAACTCCCCTTTTCCAAAAGCAGGGTCCTCCATTCGGCCCGGCCCGCATAGACAGCGGCCGCCAGTCCGCCCGGACCTCCTCCCACTATAATCAGATCATAGGTTGAATCCATATTCACCGCTCCCTTCCGTCACCCCTACAAGTGATAGTTAAAACATACCACTCCCGGAAGGGCTCCATGTGTTGGCGCGCCAACAGCAGGACGGATTTTATGGAATTTTAACGAATGCCTTGGCTATCCACCGGAACACACCCTGGGGCAGCTCAAACACAAATACAATTCCCAGCACAATAGCCACCGCTGCCTTCACAGCCTCATACCCCGTGTACACAGCCAGCCCCAGATGTTCCGTCACCAGGTAGTAGACCGTCCAGTATATTCCGGCTCCCGGCACCAGCGGAAAGATGCCTGATATAAGAAAAATGGTGGCCGGACAACGGTTTCCCACCGCGGCTGCCCTGGACAGGAATATGACCACCACCGTGGCGGCGAAGGAGGCGCCTGCCCCGTTTATATGGCAGGAGGCCAGCACATACACAGTCCATCCCGCTCCTCCAATAAGGCCGCACCAGATATAATATTTTCTCGGCACCCCAAAGAGCAGTGAAAATGCAATGGTGCCTATCATGGCCGCACAGACCTGTGATATCATAACAGTGTACCTCCCGTCACCCACTCAATCAGTGAAAATCCCACGCCCACCCCAATGGCAATACAGAAAAATATCAACAGCGCATCCATCATCCGGACGGATCCGGATATGTAATCACTGTCCGCTATTTCCCGGATGGCATTGGTAAAGGGCACCCCCGGTACCAGGGGCATGATGGAACCGATTACCATGTAATTCAGATGCTGTCCGATTCCGGCCAGATACATGGCGCTGCACAGGATTGTCACCAGGGCTCCTCCGCTTATGTTTCCCACTATTTTAGACAGATGGGGCGCGCTGACATACAGCACGTAGATGTACAAAATGATACCCGCCGCAAGCGCCACAGCGCTGTCCCATATGCTGCCTCCGAATAGATAACAGAATGCAGCGCTGCCGCATCCGGATGCCAGCACCTGCATGTATTTAGGCTTGCCCGGCATGTTCCTTATGCGCTCCAGTCTTTCGGCCACTTCCCGGACCGTATACATCCCCGCCTCTATCTCCCTGGAGAGCTGGTTCACAGCCGCCACCCGGTCCAGGTAGGTACCGCTCACCGGAATATGCTCCACCTTGGCAAAATCAGGCTCATTCCGGCTCCCCACTGTGACGAAAATGCCGTTGGTGAGCACAAATGCATTGCCGGAGCAGACGCCGTAATAACGGCATATCCGTTCCATGGTCTCCTCCACCCGGGAAATCTCGGCCCCATTCTCCAGAAGCAGATGTCCCGCCTGGAGGGAGACCTCCATGACTTCCTTCTCTTTATTGTCCTGTTTGTTATTATTCTTTTTGCCATTATTCTGTTCATTATTATTTGCGTAAATATTCTGTTCCTGCCCGCATGTGGTTTGATTTTTCTGCATTGCCTGCTCCTGCCTGCTTTTTTGACTGATTCTGCCTGGTTCCTCTGGCCTCTCCTGTTTTGTTTCCTCTCTCATTTTATCATTCCATGGAAATGCTTACAACATGAAGTTCACTGAGAATGATTTTACCAAACGTTCATTGAGAAACAACGATTTCAGGAGTATAATAAGACAAAAAGATTCAGGAAAAGGTGAGCCTGCATGCCCAAAGCCGCATTTGGAATCATAGATAAGTGGCCGGATCTAACTCATCCCCTCCCGCTCAAAGCCCAGGTATCGCGTACCCTGGAAGGTCAGCTTTCCCCTGTCTCCCTCTGCCAGCAGGCCATACTCGGTCCCTGTGACGGAAAGCTCCATCCTGTCCCCGCTCTCCACCTGGAACGTGGCGTAATAGCTGGTGGATGTGGTGGTGTGGCAGCCATGGGCTCCTGTGGTATCCCCTGCATTTGGATGGCTGTGACGGGTGACATTGGTCCTTTTGGCGACCACGGAGGCCGTTACCGACAGCCTGGGGGGAATGATTGTTCTTGTTCCACTGGCCCAGTCCCTTTACCGCTGTCACCACGAATACTCCAATGATAATCACAAATACCAGGGTAAACATGATTTCAAAACCGCCTCCCCAGAAAAAGGAATCCATGTACATAAATACCCACCTCTCTTTTCCGTTATATATCCCCATAGTATCACATATGCAGCTCTGCTATGTTACAATTTGCTTAATATAAACTGACTATTTCCATACACCGTAAAGGGCCCCGGATATCTCACCCGGAACCCTCTTCGCCATAAAACTGCGTTCATTCTTATTACCATAATTACTGCAAATCCCAATTACCCCAAAAGCAGCCTTATTTATGGATACTCATGCCCGTCTCCCCACAGACAGCAGCCGCCCTTCTTTTCTGCCTTGGCACGGTACAGGGCCTGGTCCGCGTGCTCCAGTATGGCGGACAGGGGTTCCCTGGTGTCCCAAGTGACAACACCGGCGGAACAGCAGGCCTGAACCTTGTCGGCAAAGGGATACTCACGGATGCTCCTGCATATGTCCTCCCCTTTTCTGACAGCGCTTTCCCCTGATTTCATCTGCTTCATGATAACCACGAATTCATCACCGCCCAACCGGGACAGGATATCGCTTTCCCGCGTCTGGGCTCTCAGCAGCTTTGCAAAGGCTGATATGGTCAGGTCTCCCCTCACATGGCCAAATGTATCATTGATGTATTTTAAATTATCCAAATCAAAGAGATACACTGCAAGGGGCATGTCTTTCCCGTCCAGGGTATTCACGGCAGACTCCAGGCCTCTGCGGTTTAAAAGCCCGGTCAGGTAATCCTGGCAGGCTTCATCCTCCAGCATGCGCTCCCGTTCCCTGGAACCCGCCGACCTCATGGCCCTCACAGTGCGCTTTTCCAGGACAGCGTCGGTGTGCGGCTTGCGCAGGAACTCATCCGCCTCCATATCCAGGGCCTGTTCTTCCTGGCTTCCGTCCCACGAAGTGGCGATGACAGGTATATTCCATACCGCCCGCTCCCTCCTGAGCATTTCCAATATTTGGAATCCGTCCGGTTCAGACAGGGTCAGGCTGATGATAGCTGCCCCAATCTTATTCTCATAGCTGGCAATGCAGGCAAGGGCCTTTTCCCCGTCCGATGCCTCCACAATCTGATATTGGGAGCCAAATACGTTCCACACCTGTCTGCAATAGGCTTCATCCTCGTCCGCAATCAGAAGTACGGGCCGCTGTTTCCCGCAAAAAGCAGCCTCCTCCGGTGTGGGTTCCAGGGCTGCCTCCCGGGGCTGCTCCCTGATCAGCTTTTCAAACTCCGCGCAGGGCATGGGTTTGGCAAAATAATACCCCTGAACATAATCACAGCCGATTTCCCGCAGCTGCTCAAACTGTTCCCTGGTCTCCACCCCTTCCGCCACCACGCTCAGATCCATCCAGCGGGCAAGCCCCATGGTAAAACGCAGGATTCCCTGGCTGGCCTGTTTTTCCGTTTCATTCTGGATAAACTTCATATCCAGCTTCAGAATGTCAATGGGCATCTTGTTGAGCATGTTCAGCGAGGAATAACCGCTGCCGAAATCATCCATCTCGATGATAAAGCCCAATTCCCTCAGCCGTCCCGCCACCTCGATAATCTGGGACGGGTTTTCCGTATACGCGCTTTCCGTTATCTCCATATGAAGCCGGGATGGGGGAAGCCCGTATTTTTGGACTGTCTCTGTCAGAATCTCAGGGAGATCCACATTATAGATATCCGCCCTGGAAACATTGACAGAAACAGGGATCCGCGGATACCCCAGCTCCTCCCACCGTTGGAGGATTGCGCAGGTCTGGTCCCACACATACTGGTCTAACTGGGTGATGAATCCATTCTGCTCAAACAGAGGAATGAACTGCCCCGGGGACTGGAGCCCCCATTCCGGATGATTCCAGCGTATCAGGGATTCCGCACCTGAAAGCTGCTCCCCCTTCACACTGTACTTTGGCTGGAGATAAATTTCAAATTGTCCCTCCCGCAGTGCGGATTCCATACATTCCGTTATGGCCTGTTCCCTCAGCAGCCTGCTGCGCAGACGGTCATCGTACATGGCAAAGTATTTTCCGTACTGCCCCTTGATGCCGCAGGCAGCCAAAAGAGCCCTGTCACACATCTGGTCCACAGGAATGGTGCGGTCCTCAATGGAGTAAATGCCCCATTTCACCAGCACATTCTTCGCGTTGGGAAGGGCGTTGACCCTTGCCGTTGCCTCGATGAACATCTCATCTGTATACTTGCACCTGCGCTCCATGAGTATGGCAAACTGGTCCCCGTTAAAATGACCGCAGATCCCCTTATCTCCTACCTGGGACTGGTAGAAATCAGCCACCTCCCGCAGCAGCCTGTCCCCGGCGGGAAGCCCGAATACATCATTGACCAATTTAAAATTCTCAATATCAGAACAAATGATATCGTATTCCCGTTCCGGGTGGCGGGCCAGTTCCTCCTTCACCCTCTGGAAGAAAAATTCCTTGCTGTAGAGTCCTGTCAGACGGTCGTATTTTAACTGGTTGACCATGGCAGCATTTTCACGCAGATTAATGATACTTGCCACTCTGTGCAGAATGATTTGGGGCTTGTAGGGCTTGGCCACAAAGTCGGAAGCGCCGTGGGAAAGAGCCGCCACCTCGTCAGATTCACTGTCGCTCTGGGTGGTCACGATAACCGGTATGGAAGAAAAAACCGGATCTTTTTTTTACGATGGAGAGAAATGTATATCCATCCATAACAGGCATGGTGATGTCCAGCAGAATCAGCGAAATCGTATCCCCGCGCTCCTTCAGGACGGAAAGTGCCTCCAGACCGTTTTCAGCCTCTATGACCTGATAGTCCGCAGACAATATTTCCCTCAACAGCATCCGGTTAATTTCATTGTCTTCCACAATCAAGATTTGTTTTTGTGATATCATGTCCTTATCCCCTTTTATCTGTATACGCAGTATCTGGACCTGCCTTCCTTCTTTGCCTGGTAAAGGGCCTGGTCACTGCGCTGGAGAAGCACATCTATGTCCACCATAGAATCGCTGCTCTGGGCTATGCCCACGCTGGCCGACAGGGTAACGGTCTGCTCCGCCGCCAGAAATGCTGTCCTCATTTTTTTCAAAAAAGCATCCGCCTCCTGCTCCAGCTGGTCCATGCAGCATTTTCCCAGGCGGACCACCAGGAACTCGTCTCCACCCAGGCGGGCCACAAAGTCATCCCGGAACAATTCCCTGAGCACGTCCGCCGTGTGAACCAGCACGGCATCTCCCACCTTATGGCCATATGTATCATTGACCTCCTTGAAACGGTCCAGGTCAATGTACATCAGACTGACCGTCCTGCTGCCCCGGCTGTTATGTATGTACTGGTAAAAGCATCTGCGGTTGTAAAGTCCGGTGAGGAAATCCGTATTGGAGCTGTGCCTGATTTGTCTCTCCAAATCCCGCTCCACGGTCACATCCCGGAAGATGCACAGCTTTCCCACCACATGGTTAAATACGTCATAGACGGAATTCTCATGAATCTCCAGCATCTTACCGGTTCCATCCCCATGGGACACCCGCGCTTCCACATATCCCTCGCTGTTGATGATACGCGGTTCCTCAAACGCGCCGTTTATTCATTCATCATAGTCGCATCCTATCACTGCTTCTCTGGGAAGTTTAAAATACTCCTCAAATTTTCGGTTGGCATTGAGTATCCTGCCGTTGTTGTCCCACAAAAGGATGGCGTAGGGCATGCTCTGCAGCAGAATTTCTATCTCTGCGCTCATATTGACCAGGTCCGTCACATCATGGCCTATACCCACGGTTCCCAGAACCGTAACGCCGTCCCTGTCCACTATGGGGGTCTTGTAGGTGCGCAGCTGGCGCATGCCGTGGGAAGCCTTCACAGACTCCGTAAACTGCAGGGTGCGGCCCGCCTTAATGACCGCATCCTCCGACTCCCGGCACGAAGCCTCCCCGTTTTCATAATCATCCGGGGATACGCCCCATATATATAGCAGTGGTTTTGCCCCACCACATCCTCCCTGGTTTTCCCCACCACGGAGCAGAATGCCTTATTGACTTTTACGTGTATCCCATCCAGCGACTTGAACCAGAGCATGTCCGGTATGCTGTCAATGGCCGTATCCAGATAGGCCTGGGTCATGTAGTAATCGTAGCCCAGCTTAATCTGTTCCATGATACGCTTCAGGCGTACCTTAAGATAATCCCTGACAAGGGGCGTTTCCCAGAACTCATCCGCCGCCTCAAGTTCTTCCATGGGCAGCGTGCCAATCAGCTGCCGGCTGCCGCAGAATACAAGCACGGCATCCCCAGCGCACCGGGCGCGCAGCTTTGAGGGGAGCACGGGGGCATCCAGATTCCATATGATCAGCTGTCCCTCCCTCATGATATCCTGATTTTCTTCAGACACCACTGTAATTTCATGTGTAAAATGCTCCAATGGTTCAAGAGATCGGACCAGCTCCGTGAGCATGGCATCCTTACTGAAAATAGCTATTTTCATCCTGCATCGGTACATATGATTTCCTCCCCGCGGAACATCAGCTTTGCCCAAATGTGTATTATTTAATTGTAGCATAAGCAAAATCTTTAATCAACAATATTTACCAAATCGAAACCCAGGCATCCCCGAATTTCCCTATATATTTTTTCAATCTCAAATCAAATCCTATTCAGAATATCAATTGGACTATTTTTTCTCAGTTATTTATACTCAAATAGGTATAAAAGCGAAAAATAAGGGAGTTTATATGTTTAGTTTAGGGATTGATTCAGGCTCAACCATGACCAAGGGAGTCCTGTTCGACGGAGTGAACGTGGTGGGATGCCACATGCTTCCCACCTCCATGCGTCCGGGTGAGATTCTAAGGGAGATTTACGGCCGGCTTTACACGGAGGACACCGGGTTCGTGGTGAGCACCGGATACGGACGGGAGCTGTTACAGGAGGCGGACGCAAAAATCACGGAAATCACCTGCCACGGCGCAGGCGCCTCCTATCTGGCCCCTGGCTGTGACACAGTCATTGATATCGGGGGACAGGACTGTAAGGTCATCACCCTTGACAGCCATGGCCAGGTAAATGACTTTTTAATGAACGACAAGTGCGCGGCCGGCACCGGACGTTTCATGGAAATGATTATGGCCCAGGTAGGAAGCGACATCTCACATTTGGACGAGTTCGTCCAGGGCTGCCGGCCCGTCCCCATTAACAGTATGTGCACTGTCTTTGCGGAAAGCGAGATTGTAGGGCTGATGGCCCAGGAGACACCGCCGGGCGACATCGTACTGGGATGTGTCCACTCCATCTGCCACAGGACCGCCATCTTTGCCCAGCGCCTGACAGGCGGACATCCTGACATTTTCTTCTCAGGAGGACTGGCACAATCCGAAGTCATGCGGTCCGTACTGGGAGAATATATGAAAACCTCCCACATAACCACTCACCCCCTCTCCCAGTATACCGGCGCCATAGGGGCTGCCGTCCTGGGATATGGAAAACTAAAGAAAAGGAGCCGAAACTGACATGGAGCTGAAAAAAGAACTGCCAGAAATATTTGAAGAATTTGCGGACGCAAGGAAGAATTCATTTCTTGCGATTAAAGAATTGAAGGAGGAGGGCATACCGGTGGTCGGCGTGTTCTGCACCTATCTCCCCAGGGAAATCCCCAATGCCATGGGAGCTTCGGTTGTGGGACTCTGCTCTGTTACGGATGAAACCATACCTGACGCTGAGAAGGACTTGCCCAGAAACCTCTGCCCCCTCATCAAATCCAGCTACGGCTTTGCCAAGACGGATAAATGTCCCTTCTTCTATTTCTCCGACCTGATTGTGGGCGAGACCACCTGCGACGGCAAAAAGAAAATGTATGAGATGCTGGCTGAGTTTAAGCCCGTTCATGTCATTGAGCTGCCAAACTGCCAGACAGAGGCAGGTATAGGTCTTTACCGCCAGGAGCTGATACGTTTTAAGGAGGTGCTGGAAAAGAAATTCGGCACTGTCATCACAGAGGACGCCATCCGCCGCCAGATACATAACAGAAACCAGATTCTCGCGGCCCTTAACCGTCTCCAGTATGTGATGGCCCTGGATCCGGCCCCTGCCCTGGGTCTGGATATCGTCAACATTGTTTACGGCACGGGATTTAAGATGAAAATCGATACACTGGCAGAGGAAGTCAATGCCATCACGGATAAGATTGAGGCTGAGTATGCCCAGGGAAAGAATATCGGAAAAAGGGCCAGGATCCTTGTGACCGGTTCTCCCTCCGGCGGTGCCGCCCTCAAGGTGGTGCGCGCCATCGAGGATAACGGCGGTGTGGTGGTCTGTTTTGAAAACTGCTCCGGCATGAAACCCCTGGACCCCATTGACGAGGATAACTCTGACGTATATGACGCCCTGGCCAGGAAGTACCTGAACATCGGCTGTTCCTGCATGTCCCCCAACCCCAGGCGTATGGAGCTGTTAGACAGGCTTATTGACGATTTCCATGTGGACGGCGTGGTGGATTTGGTTCTGCAGGCATGCCACACCTACAATGTGGAGACTTCCCTGGTCCGCAAGCTGGTAAAGGAGAAAAAAGGACTTCCCTATACCGTTGTGGAGACAGACTATTCCCAGGCCGATGTGGGACAGCTGAACACCAGGATGGCGGCTTTCATCGAGATGTTATAATGTAAAATATAAAAAGGACAGCCTCACCAAAGGGGACTGTCCTTTTTCGCTGCCGCTGCCCCAAAGGTCTTTCCGGCTAACCATACGCCGGTGTTGCAGTGTCATTTTCCCTGGGTTATAATATTTAGTATGCTGAGTGAAAAACCAAAGGAGGATATACATATGGTAGAAATAAACAGAAGCGTCTGTACCGGCTGCGGGCAGTGTATCGGGGATTGTATCGCGGAGAATCTGTCTGTGAGGGAAGGAAAGGTAGAGGTGTCCGGAAGCTGTATTCTCTGCGGCCACTGTGTTGCCATCTGTCCGTTTAACGCCGTATCCATACCGGAATATGACATGGGTGATGTGGAGGAGCTGAGCCAGGAACAGGCCCGCCTGGACGGGAACCTGCTTCTCAAGACGATTAAATTCCGGCGCAGCGTGCGCAATTTTAAGCAGATGCCGGTCTGCTCCGGGGACCTGGATATGCTGGTGCAGGCAGGGCGGTATACCGCCACGGCCAAAAACATGCAGGACTGCCGTTTCATCTTTGTCCAGAAGGAACCGGAAACCCTAAAGACCCTTATCTGGGACGGTATCGGCCGTATGTTGGACAGTCCTGCCCCGGAACCGGCCAAACCATACAGGGGATTTTATAAGGCTCATATGGCTGATCCAAAACAGGATTATCTCTTCCGCAACGCGCCCGCCGTCCTGTTCATCGCGTCTGAGTCCAATATAGACGCCGGGCTGGCCGCCCAGAACATGGAGCTGATGGGCGTATCACTGGGCCTTGGTTTCCTCTATAATGGCTATCTGCGAAGAGCCGCCGAAATGAATCCTGAGGTATTAGAATGGCTGGGTGTGGGAGAAAAAAAGATAGAGGCCTGCGCCCTTCTGGGTTATCCGGATATCACATATAAGAGAACGGCACCCAGACGGGCGGCCAATGTGGTGTTCCGATAAAACCACGTATTTCTCTACAGCCGTCTCATAAACTCAATATCCGCTCCGGCTGATGCAGGATTCATCTCCTCCTGGAGCAGATACATGTCCGTTTTCTGTTCATGAAGCCAGCGGCTGATTTCTTTATACCGGAGGATGCCTTCTCCCAGCTGTCTTGGCTGGTATTCGCGGTCCTTTCCGAGACTGTAGTCTTTGATGTGCATCACGTCGATATAGGTCCCGGCGGACGCAAGCCACTGGTTCCAGTAGGCATCCTGGTCCGTGGACTCCGGGTATTCCAACAGATTGGAGGCGTCGAATATCAGCCGCAAATGCTCCGGATCATCCACCGCCCGGATAGTCTCAAGCGTGGTCTCCAGGTCCGTAAGGGGATGCCAGTACACGGGTTCGATTGCCAGCTTCATATCAATGCGCTGCGCCTCCTCCATGACCCGCTTCAGGCTGTCCATCATGTACGGACGCCAGGCAGCCCTGTCCTCCCGGCTCAAATGAGGGTAGGCTGTCTCGGTTCCCACCACCCCGGCTCCCATCTCCTTACCATAATGCAGGCAGGACTTCAAAGTCTCTACCGCATACTGTCTTACACTATGGTCGGGGTTTCCCAGGTCCATGTAACAGCCCATTACAGGAATCTCTACCTGGTTCTCCTCAAAGGCCCTTCTGATGCGTTCAATATGGGACAGCCGGATATCCCCATAGCTGTCAATCTTCTTAAAGGCCTTGGGAAGCGCCAGCTGCGCCCCATCGTATCCTTCCTCCCGCAATAGGGAAGCCAGCTCTTCTATATTGTGTTTTCCGTAATCATGCGCGTGTACGCCTATTTTCATTTTATATTCCTCTTTCTGGCTGTACGAATCTCTCTGGCCTCACGGATTTCTCTATCCGTATGAATCTCTCTGTCCAGTATAAATCTCCCTGTCCAGTATAAATCTCCCTGTCCAGTATCTGAAAACAGCCCTTATCCATCATCATACAGGAATACCGCCCAAAAACAAGAACGTGATTCGTCAAAGAATGCGTCCTTATTTGTATCGTTCTGTCCTCTGGGGCCGCCCCTACTACCCTGCGGGAAGAAAAAGAAGAATCTCCGCCACCTCATTGTCCGTGGCACCCCGCTGCGGGGGGCCCCAGGTTCCTGCGCCTGAGGTAACGATAACCTGGGGCGAATCACCGGATGCCCGGTAATATCCATAATCCACATCGAATATGGCATCCGTAATCAGATTAAAGGGAAACATCTGCCCCTGGTGTGTGTGTCCGCAGAGAATCAGTTCTGTCTCTTCCCCATCGTCCCGGATGTTTCCCGGCTGGGGGTCCATCACAATGACAGGCAGCCCCTCCGCCCCCGCGGGCAG
>JAJQEA010000211.1 GCA_021201905.1 Clostridia bacterium | reverse complement strand
GTTAAGGAGTCAAGGGGAGAATATATTGGATTTGTTGATGGGGATGACTGGATAGAAGCGGGGATGTATGAATACCTAATTGACATTGCTTTAAAGTGTGACGTGGATCTGGTTACATCAGGTTACATAAGGGAAGACTGCAATACAAGTAGTATTGTAGTGGATTCGCCAATAGAAAAAGAGTATGGTTCGGCAGAAGAGAAAGAATATATTGTGACCAATTTTTTAAGTAGTGAGAATGCGCAAAAGCCAGGGGGGATGATAAAGTCACAGTGTACAAAACTTTACAGGTCAGATATTCTCAAAAATATTGTAGATAGAATACCTGTAAAAATGCGCATAGGAGAAGACGGCTTATTAAATATCATATATATTCTGGAAGCAAAATCAATCTATATTAGTAAGAATGCATATTATCATTATCGAATGCATGGCGAAAGCACTGTCCATTCCATGTGCGAGGATTATCTTAGTCATGTTAACATATTATTTACAGAGATAAAGACTGTTTTTACAGACTTAAAAAATCACAGGGTGCTTTTAAGGCAGTTGGATAAAATGATTGCTTCATTGACAATTGATGGTTTAAACCGGAAGATTGGGTTATCAGGCTCGATCTATATTCCCTGGTATATGTTTGATATAAAAGGTTTGGAAGGTAAGAGGATTGTTTTATATGGCGCAGGGACAGTAGGGAAGGATTACTTTTTCCAAATACAAAGGCAGGCAAGTATAAAATTAGTGTTATGGGTTGATCAAAAATATCAAGAATTGGACATGAATAATCACAAAATAAGCGATGTGTCCATGATATTAAATACTGAATTTGATTATATATTAGTGGCGGTTAAATATGAAAGCTTGGCTAAAGAGATAATAGATAATTTATGGAAGAATTATTCAGTACCACGGAATTGTATTATATGGCAATCACCTAAGGAAATATATGTTCTAGATACCTGATTGACAAAGTATCCAGATGAGATTCTCTGTTTTGTTTGAACTATAGGAGTTTACTTAGATGAGTAATTTACCGAGACTTGCTTTTTGCATACCTACTTATAACAGAAGTGCAATGGTAGGTGAATTTTTGGAGCAATTTGCCTATATATTTTATCAGTTAGGAATAGATATTTTCTATTATGATTCCAGTGAAGATAATACCACAGAATTAGTTGTAAAGAGATGGAAGAATGTCTACCAAAATATCACTTATATCCATACTCCTTCTGATTGGCATGCTAATCACAAAGTATTGTACATTTATAAACAGTATTCACAAAATCATACGTATGATTATTTGTGGGTTTGTGGCGATTCTGTTCGCCATTCTAAAAAAATATTAAAACAGGTTATTGCGTTACTGGATTCCGGCTATGACATGATGGTAATCAATGGAACTGGGAGAGGGGGAAATGGAACGCGCAGGTATATGGATGGGAATGAGTTTTTTCAAGACTGTGCCTGGCACATGACACTTTTTGGGGCTGTAATCGTGAATGTGCATACGATACTTGAAAATGCTCCGTGGTCATATATAGAAGAAAAATACGAAATTCCTGAACATATTAATTATTCTCATATAGGTCTATATTTTGAATCTATTTACAGGCTGGAAAAGTTTAGGGCATATCATTTAGTGGCAGGTCAGGAAGTGTGGGGCTCTCGGCTAAAGGGGAGGGCAGGGTGGTATCAGGACGCTTTTAAAATTTTGTGTGAATATTGGCCATCAACAGTGAATGCTTTACCTTCGTATTATACTGACAAATGGACAGCAATTAATAAATTAGGTTATTATTCGTGTTTACTACCCTGGAGTTTTTTGTTTTTTCGAAGCGGACATGTTTATAATATTCATACTTTTTTCAAATATAGGAAGATTTTGATAGGAATGTCCCATCTTAATACATTTCAGCTATGGAGCTTGGCTTGCTTGAATCCAAGAGCAGCATACTATCTTGCGACTAATGGTTTAAATGGTTATTTGAAAGAATGTCAGAAGGTTTACAGGTTGCATGGTTACTGTAAAGGAAATCAAACAATATATATTTATGGAGCCGGGGGAGTTGCAAAACGATATGCCGAGTATCTGGAAAGAAAGAAAATTATATACCAAGGATTCCTGGTGACTCAAAAAGAGAACAATCCGGAAATATTTCAGAATCATTCGGTGATTCCGCTGTGCCAGTTCAATCCATCTTATGATAGGGTACGGATAATTATTGGACTGAACAAGAAAAATATGGAGGAAATACAGCCAATGTTAATGGAACATGGTATATGGGAGCATTCATTCCATGAATATATTGAACCGGTTATGCTAATAGACTGGAAAGAAGAAAAAAATTTATAACATACAGGAGAGAGCAAATGAAAGTATCCGTCATAGTCCCCGTCTATAATACAGCAAAGTACCTGAAACAGTGCCTTCAAGGCTTAAGTGTGCAAACCCTTAAGGACATAGAGATAATCTGTGTAAATGACGGGTCCACGGATAATTCTCGGCAGATTATAGATGATTTTACAGCGGCGGACCACCGTTTCAAGGCAATCCATAAAAATAACACAGGATATGGCCATTCTGTGAACATAGGAATCAGGGCTGCGCAGGGGCAATATATTGGCATTGTAGAGAGCGATGATTTTGCGGAGCCTGATATGTTCCGGAGTTTATATGATGCTGCTGAGAAGAATCAGGTGGATTTTGTAAAGGGAAATTACAATACGTATCGTGAGAACGATGCATGTCCTGCCGTGTTTGAGGATATGCTGGGAAAGCTTCCTTACGGAACGGTTTTTTCGCCGCAAGATAATCCGGGGATATTCGGTGTCCATCCCAGCGTATGGGCTTCTCTTTACAGAAAGTCATTCCTGGAAGAGAATGATATATGGTTTCAGGAAACACCAGGGGCATCTTATCAGGATATTGCGTTTGCATTTAAAGTGAATGCCAGTGCAAAACGTCTGTGTTTGATCGAAGATGCTGTTTTGAATTATCGTGTTGACAATGTAGAATCTTCCGTCCATAATCCGCAGAAAATCTTTTGTGTATGTGATGAATTAGAGGAAATTGAGCAGTATATCAAAGCGCGGGCGGGAACCGGAGCATATGGGGCGCAGTGGTTGCGTGAATTAGGACAGATTGCCGCATGGATCAAATACAGGAATTACATGTGGAATTATACGAGGTTATCATTGCCTTATCAGTATACATTTTTAATGAAGGTGCTGGAAGAGTTAAGAGATATCAAACATCAGGGATTCGAATCACAAGTCTGGAATGAAGGGGAAAAAGAGACATTAAAACAGATGGCCGATACCCCTGATTCATTTTTTAGGATGACAGCAAAAGGATATGAGGATTCAAGAATTTCCATCATACCGGTACTTAACCATTCATTTTCTGTGAGATGCTTTCAACAGCTGGTGGCGCAGTCCCAGAAAATATACATATATGGAGCGGGCAGGATTGGACAAAGGGTGTGGAACCGTTTGAAGAGGATGGATGCCGCAGACAAGGTAAAGGGGTTTATTGTTTCAGAACCAGGGGGAAATCTGGAACAGTTGGACGGAAAACAGATTTTTGTGTTACCTGAAATCCAAATGCAGGTTCACACAGATGAACTGGTAATCGTTGCAGTACATAGCAGGCACCAGTATGAGATTGCGTTGAAACTGCAGACCGCCGGATGCAGAAACATACTTCTGATTGACGAGAAAATTAAATCTTGGATATATGAGGATACAGACACTGTTGTGTGAAAAATAAAAAAGGGATTGAGAGTATAGCAGATGGATTTACAGGCAGAAGAAACAATAAGGCAAATAAAAAAGGGACTGCTGCGCTGGTATGACTTTAAAACTTCCAGTCATGTATTGTATATAGGGAAACCGGAAGAAGAATTGGCAGAAGAATTGGCAGAACGTCTGTCAGAGGTTAAATGCGGGGATGTGGACCAGACGATACAGGAAAACTGGCAGCAGGAATACACGGGCTATTTTGATTATATTGTATCTGTTACGGATTTGGAAAAAAAGGGAAGGACCGGAAAGAATACTCGTACGCTGGAAGAACCTGCTAAGGCCGGACGGCCGCATGCTCCTTGGCATGAATAACCGCCTGGGACTGCGGTATTTCTGCGGTGACAGGGAATCCTATACAGGCCGGAGCTTTGATGGAATAGAGAATTACAGGAGAGCTTATGCAAAGAATGAGGATAGCTTTCAGGGGAGAATGTACGACCGCGCAGCGTTAACACGGATGCTCAGGGATTCCGGCTGGCAATTCTTTCAGTTTTTTTTCTGTGCTTACTGATTTGGAAAATCCTTCCCATATTTATGCAGGAGATGTTTTGCCAAATGAAGATCTGGCAAATCGTATTTTCCCTACCTATAATTACCCTGATTCGGTTTTTCTGGAAGAAGAGGCTCTTTATGATGGACTGATAGATAACGGCATGTTCCATCAGATGGCTAACGCATATCTGATTGAGTGTTCTATGGATGGCGCCTTATCAGATGTCGGCCATGTGACCAGTTCCATGGACCGGGGAAAGGAGGACGCCCTTCTTACCATTATACATAAGTCCGGAACCGTAGAAAAAAGAGCGGCATTTGCGGAAGGGAGAAGGCGCTTATACCAGCTGGCAGAACACGGTGAGGATCTGAAGGCCCACGGCCTGCATGTGGTAGATGCAAAAATTGTTAATGGCATATACCAGATGCCTTACATGGAGGCGGAGTCAGGGCAGATTTACCTGAAACGGTTATTACAATCAGATAAGGAGTCATTTTTACGGGTAATGGATTATTTCCGCAGCCTGATTCTTCAGTCGTCCGAGATTGTAAAAGCTGACTGTGGGGATGGGGAAGGCGCGGTTTTGCGCAGGGGATATCTCGATCTGGTACCTCTCAACAGTTTTGTTGAAGATGGGGAATTTATTTTTTATGATCAGGAATTTTGTGTGGAGAATTATCCGGCCAATGCCATTATACAGCGGATGATTTCCACTTTTTACGCAGGGAATATGGGATTCCAGAAAATTTTACCGATTGATTGTTTATACAGGCGATATGGGTTAACAAAGTACCTGCACCGCTGGCAGAAAGCAGAATGGGATTTCCTGGGAAATTTGCTAAGGGAAGAAGAACTCCATATCTATTATGAGAAATGCCGCAGGAACCCGGATATAGTCCATTCAAACCGCCAGTGTATGAACTATTCCGATACGGAGTACCAGCGGCTGTTTGTAGATACATTTAAGAATGCGGATACCAGGAAATTGATTCTGTTTGGTTCAGGTGCGTTTACAAAACGCTTTTTAGCGATGTATGGAAATGAATACCCCGTCTGCGCCATCATTGATAATAATAGTGATAAGTGGGGAGAACAATTGGAGGGAATCGGGATACAGCCGCCGGACTTATTAAAAGAATTACAGGCAGATGAATATAAGGTAATCATTTGTATCAAAAATTATCTGGCTGTTGCCAGACAGTTGGATTCCATGGGTGTGAAAGATTACAGCATATATGATTCAGGGAAAGCGTATCCCAGGAATTACCGGACGCTGCCCAGAAGGACAGAAGAGGAAACTGGGGAAGCCAAACAATATCACATAGGATATGTGGCAGGCGCATTTGATATGTTCCATGTAGGACATGTGAATCTGCTGCGCAGGGCAAAAGAACAGTGTGAGTATCTGATTGTGGGGGGTTGTTCCTGATGAAGGCGTGTACCGGCTAAAGAAGAAGTATCCGGTCATTCCTGAGGAAGAACGGGCCGAGGTGGTTCGATCCTGTCAATACACAGATCAGGTTGATGTTCTGCCTGTGGATTATGCGGGAATCCGTGACGCATATAAGATGTACCACTTTGACTGTCAGTTTTCCGGGGATGATCATGACAGTAATCCATACTGGCTGGCTGATAAAGAATTCCTGGAAAAAAACGGTGCTGACATTGTGTTTTTTCCATATACGGATAAGACGAGCTCCACAAAGATAAGGGAATGTCTGTATTAAGGAAAACTTAGAACAGGAGAATAAAGGCTTATGCGTGTTATGATTAAAAGGAAGCTGCTGGGGCTGCTGGATACCATGCAATCTATGCACAAGGTAATCGCCACGGCGGATATACAAAGCGCGGCAGGATATGCGGAAGACTGCCGTCAGGCTTCGGAAGCCATTGAGGCCGCGGTAACGGAGCATGCATCTGGAGCGGAAGCCATATCTGTCTTATTCGCCGCCTACCGCAGCAATCTGTCGTCCTTACGCACCAGCGCTGCCTCCGGTATAGCCCGGGCGTCCGTCCTGGCGGGACTGGATGATACACTGGACCAGGTGGCATCGCTTATCGTCGGACTTCCCCACACCTTCCTTGTGGTATTCATGCCCTACAAGATTGAGATGTGGGACAGCATGGAGAGCATATGGCTGGCCTGCCGGGAGGACCCTGCATGCGAATGCCGGGTGATGCCCCTGCCGTATTATGAGTATGATAAGGCCCGGGGAGGCTGGAGACCGTGCTATGACAGGGATCGGTTCCCGAAGGAGGTACCGGTGACGGACTACAGGCAGTATTCCCTGGAATCGGTCTGCCCGGATCTGGCCTATATCCATAATCCATATGATGACTGTAATTATGTTACAAGCATTGACCCGACGTACTATTCCTCAAAACTTAAGAAATATGTGGGGAAGCTGGTCTACGTGCCCTACTATGTAACCTCCGGTTTTTTCTCTCAGTGGGAACTTCCGGCCTACCGCAATGTGGATTATATGATCATACAGTCGGAGTTTGTCAAAGAGAGCATGAGAGAGATGCATTATTACCACAAGGTGCTTCCCCTTGGATCGCCCAAGCTGGATAAAGTGATACAGACATGCAGGTCCGGGGCGCGGATGCCCGAAGCGTGGAGGCCGGTTCTGGAGGGCAGGAAGTCACTGATGCTTAACACCAGCATTAACCGTTTCCTCAGTGACGGGGAACATATGCTTAAGAAGCTGAAGCTTGTGTTTGACACATTTAAGCATCAGGACCGGATTGTTCTGATCTGGCGTCCCCATCCCCTGCTGGAGGCCACCATCCGATCCATACGTCCGGACCTTTTGAAAGAGTACCGGAGTCTGACAAAAGAGTTCGTGGAAAGCCATATTGGCATATGGGATAATACCCAGGACTTTACAAATACAGTGGCCCTTGCCGACGGATATATCGGGGAGGACGCCACCTCGGTGGTGAATCTGTTCATGGCCGCGGGGAAGCCTGTTTTTATCCTCAATAATTTCATTACAGGCAGCTTTACGCAGGAGGAAAAGCAGCGGTTCAAGATAGCGGACGCGGTCAGCCGTGAAGGAAAGCTCTGGATGACCGGTGCGGAATATAATGCTCTTTTATGTATGGACTGCCAAAGTGGAAGGATTGACCTGGCGGGAAGGATGAATGGACAGCCTAAATGGAAGCCAGCCTATACGTTTATGGAAACCAGAGAGAGTATCCTGTATCTCTCGCCTTCGGCAGCGGGGATGCCCATGGCCTATGATATGAAAACAGGGGAACAGCAGCCGATGTTCGAACAACAGCAGGATATGAATTTGTACTGCCAGAGAATCTTCCGTTACGGGAACCGGATATTCTACGTCCCCTCTTATAGGAATCCCATTATGGAATATCATTGTGATACAAAACAATGGAAGTTTCATAATCAGTGCATGGATGTGCTGTTAGAGAAGGCAAAGGAAAAGGAGTGGGCGCAGAAAGCAGCCAACAGGGAATTGGGCATCACTTCCGATGCAAAGGAATCAGGAGATTATCTGTGGATATCAGTTCCCTACACCAACCAAATCCTCCGCTTTTCTATGGCGGACAGTACATACACATTCTTTACAGTGGGAGAGGAGGACACCGGATATTCAGGAATGGCGGTTGACCATGAGTGTATATGGCTGGCCGAAGTGAAAACCCGCGATGTGGTCAGATGGGATATCCGGACAGGAGAAACCCGCAGGTTCTGCGTGTCAGGCAGACTATCCGCCAGAAAATGGCGGTATGATGAATTGCCATACGCCACCGGCTTGATTAATATGGGGCAATACCTGGTCATCCTTCCCTCGTTTGCCAACGGAATCATACGGTTTGACAAGGCGTCCGGCGGCATGACGGTCCTGGCTGAGGAATTCTTCGGGCAGACTGACCTGGAAGCCAACGGTTACTGCCCGGAATATCACGGCACCTGTTCCTTTGCCAAGAAAATGAACGATACCATAATTTTGGTCCAGCGCTGCCATGATGGAAAAACAGCCGCCATCAATGTGGAGGATAATACCTGCGCCGCCTTTTACCCAACCCTGTCAGCTGAAGATTACGGAAAACTGACAAAAGGGGAGGATGGATTTGAAAAGGTAGAAAAGAAGTATGGATTCTTCTGTTATGAAAGCCGTATTTTCTCCCTTGAGGGCTTCATGGATGCATTGGCGGAGGGAAAACTTAAGGAGGTAAGGAGCCGTCAGATGAAGGAGCTGGAAACAATGGCCGCAAATCTGGACGGCACCTGCGGAAAAAAAGTCCACGCACATATGATGAGGATTTTGCAAGGAGAGACAATTTAAGAAGTTTTGAGAAGTATCCAGGCCGCCACTTAAAGTTGCGGCCTTTTCCTGACTGTAAAATGAAGGGTAAAGCGTTCCCTGGTCCGTTGATACGGTTGGGAGTGTGCTTTTTGGCCTGCAACGGTATTGTAACGTGTGAAAGCTATACATATCATGAATAATACATGAATCATTGAGCTCAAGAATTTTAAGAATCGTTTCCGTCAGGGTCATCCTCCTGCGGATTTTTGAAGTTAAGAATTCTCTGCTGCATTTGCAGAAGCTCTTTTGCCATCACAAGGAGATAATCCTGTGTGTCAGGCAGCAGTTGGGAGAATAAATCCAAAAGTTCCTTTTTATGAGGAGAGGATATGAACATTTCCCCTTGTCCACTTACCAAATATTGTTCAGACACATTGAATGTGATACAGATGATTCGGACATACTTGTCGGATAAAGGGCGTATACCGTTCTCAATCATGGAGTAGGAAGTCTGTGTGATTCCCAAATATTTTGCAAATTCTGTTTGTGTGTACCCAAGGGCCTTTCTTACCTGCTTTAAACGCTGAAGCACAAATTTACCTCATTTCTATATTACATGTAGCTAATTCTGCCTGGCGTCTTACTGTTCTCATTTGCATGGAAAATTCTTCCACCAAGCAGGGGGCATATTTCTATGATAAACCCAAAAAGCAAATTTGAACATACCAAATATGATTTTAAGATACACTTTTATGTTATTTTATTTACAATTAGTTGACGTACAACCAGTATTGCTTCAATGTAATACGATTTAAGTGTTTTTTTATATTATCATATCACAGGTTTAATAAAATTCAAGGTATATAACCCCCTATATTTTTCTTTATCATCTGTCCAAATTCTTTTGTTTTCTGGTAACAAATTTCTCACAAACCCTAAAAAAACAGAATTTTTTATAATCATGTAATACTTCAATTGATTTTTTATTAATTTAGTGATATTATATTATCACAAAGAGAATAAAATACATCTGTTGAGAACCATTTTAAGGAGTGATATGAATAATATGCAAAAGACAAGATCTGAAGAAATGGCTGGGATTTTCAGGAAACTTGCACCTATCAATCAGCGATATCTTCTAATGATGGTCCATGTAGCAGATGCCGCGGAAAAAAACGCAAGGAAAATGAACTGGACACAAATGGAACCCGGACAGGGAAAGCAAGAGGTCTGAATACCCGGTCTGTTTTTACGGAGAAGGAAGTTTTTGAGATGTCAGGATTATATGGAAATGGAATCGCGCTTACGAAAAAGGTACTGGATTATCTGTGGGCCAGGCAGAGTATAACACTCAATAACATAGCAAATGACGATACACCCGGATTCAAGTCGCAGCATGTCACATTTGAAGACGAACTGATACGCAGACTCCAGGGCACGGGAAAAAGTCCCAATGCTCCTTTGGCGGTTTACAGAGCCATTGAAGGGACCCAGGCCAAGCTGCATACCACCTGGACAGAGTCCAGCCGTTTGGACGGCAACAGTGTGGACATGGACCAGGAGCAGGTGGAGCTGGTCCGCGCGGCCTACGAATACCAGTATATGGTCAGCTCTATCAACAATGAAATTACGCGCCTGAGGAGTGCGGCGAAGGCATTTTAAGATTACGGATTAAAAGGGGAAGGGAAGCGGATATGGAAACAGGTACATCGTTTATTACGTTAATGAAAGCGTGGGAGCCCATACAGAGGCCATCAGAGGCAAAGGGGGCGCGGGTTATTCCTCAGAGACACCTATGTTCAGGGATGTCCTCCAAAATGTGGTTGGCCAGGTTTATTCCACGCAAAGAGATGTGGAGAAGAAACAATATCTGCTGGCCACAGGTCAACTGGATGACGCGCATTCGCTTCCCATAGCAGAGGCAAAAGCCGCGCTGAGCCTTGAGGTGATGATATCCCTGCAGAACAAGGCCATGGAATCATACGGCGAGCTGATGAAGATGAATGTCTGATTTCTTTATATAAACAAAAGCAAAAGGCTGGATTATCATGCAAAAATTAAAAGACTACTGGCAGAATTTATCAGACAATTCAAAAAAATGCTTATGGCAATTGCAGGAGGGACTACTGCAATTGCCATTATTGCGGTGTTGGTTCTGAAATTGGGTACGAACACAGATTACAGCACCCTTTTTACAGGACTTAACCAGGAGGAAGCCCAGGAGGTGGTCGCCCTTTTACAGGATGAGGGGATTGACTACCGGTTTAATGATAAAGAAGGGGCGATCCGTGTTCCTGCGGCAGGGGCGGACCAGACCAGGGCAGAGCTTCTGGCCAAGGGATATCCCAAAAGCGGTTTTACATATGATATGTACCGCAATAATGCGGGGCTTATGACAACGGAGTCAGATAAGAAGCAGTATACCTTATATGACTTACAGGACAGGCTGGGGGCGCAGATACGCCTGTTTGAAGGCGTACAGGATGCCAAGGTGACCATTGCCGAGGCGGCGGAGCAGAAGTATGCCCTTCAGGATAATACGAATATGGATGCATCTGCTTCCGTGGTTGTCACTATGGCAGGGGGATAGAGCCTGAGTGAAAGCAAGGCATCGGCAATCAAGAATCTGATAGCCAGGTCGGTGAGAGGACTGAATTTCACCAATGTGGCTGTTTTTGATGCGGATACAATGATGGAGG
>JAJQEA010000001.1 GCA_021201905.1 Clostridia bacterium | reverse complement strand
AAAACCCCTGAAAATGTCATGTAGTCAAAATACCTGGTGTATGTACTTTCCAGTTCACGGCACCAGTCTTCCATATATTCATCAAAGGGCTTCATCACAAGATTGGAAATGGCCGGGGACGTAGGGGCTCCCTGGGGCAGACGGTCATAGCAGCAGCAAAGGGAGGCCAGCATGACACCCACAGACGGCGGGAAGCGGTCTGCCGGAAACACATGATGCAGCACCATGGGAAAGGTAATGCTCCCAAAGAAATCCTCAATATCCATCTTCATGACAATCTTCCTGCCCTGATGCATCGCCGCGTTGGCTGCTACAGATGCCCCTTTCCGGTAGGCGGCCGCGCTGGCGGACACTGTGAATCCGTCCAGCACATGGTGAAGCAGATTCCTCTGCACATGTTTCAAAAGGGGATCCGGCACCAGCAGCGTCCTGAAACCGCCGCTTCTCTTGGGAATCTGCACCTTTTGGTAATGCTTCTCCGCGTGATTGCTGAGGGCGTAGAGACAGCCCATTATCTTTTCCGGCGGCCAGTCCCCGGCCCCAATGAGCCCGAAGGAAAGCATCATTTCCCTGCACTGCTCCGCCCCGCAATATTTCCACAAATCCGTCCGGGCCATATTTCTCCCCTCCTAGAGCGTGTATTCAAACCATTTTACAAAAACAAAAAACAGGAGAAGCAACACGTATCCGGATACCGTAAGATGCATAGGGGTACCGGGCCGCAGGCCGCGGGCACATGAAATGTGCGGGTGTACCACGGCGCAGCTTGCGGACTTATCCCTCTGCTTTTCTCTCCGGGCAGCGACTCGCTGTCCGTCCAGGTTTACTGCCTATGCAATATTCCTGAAAATGCTGTTGCTTTTCCTGTCTTTGCTTATGCCATAATCATAGGCAAAAAACATTGGATTGTCAATGTGCTTTTATACCCGCCAGATCATCCCTTCACAGCGCCCTCCATCATACCCGCCTTCTGGAACTTCTCCAAAATCAGGTACAATATGATGATAGGTATGATAACCAGGGTGGTGCCCGCCAGTATAACGGGCCACGGGGTGGATAACCCCTCGCTGACCGGCAGCAGCGAAATCGTCACCATCAGCGTGTACTTTGCCTGCTTTCTTAAGTACAGCAGCGGCCAGAAGAAATCGTTCCACCTGGCAATCAGGGTAATGGCTCCCCATGAGGCCATGGCCGGCTTGATAACCGGGAGAATGATTTTGGTGAAAATGCCGAAGTCAGAACATCCGTCAATCCTTGCTGCCTCCACCAGTTCGTCCGGCACATCTGTTATGTACTGGTTCATGTAAAAAATACCCACCGCAGTGGCAATCCTGGGGACTACCAAAGACCAGAGGCTGTTAATCAGTCCCACCTTCTTCATGATGATGAACAAAGGCACGCTTCCCACCTCCGGCGGCACCAGCATGGTGGCAATGACAAAGTAAAACAGGAATTTCCTGCCTGGAAACTTATATTTTGCAAAGGCAAAGCCTGCCAGGGCGCAGAAAAACAGGGAGGTAATGGTTCCCATGATGGTGGTGAACACACTGTTAAAGGCATTCTGCCCAACGGGAATCATTTCAAACAGACGCTTAAAGTTAGCCATGGTGGGATTGGAGACCATCAGGGAATTAAATCCCGTAATGCTCTCACTGGTGCTCTTTATGGAAATCAGGCACATCCACACAATGGGAAACAGGCAGATAATGGTGATAAATACCAGTACGCCGTAAACCAGGATAGTGGACGCATTTTTCTTTCTGTTCATTTCATTCCCTCCTTCTATATTTCGCCCTGCTTGTGTCTTACCACAAACTGGATGATGGATATAACAATCAGAATAAGAATCAGGATAACGCCGATTGCCGATGCATAACCCATGTTGAATACATTAAAGCCCGACTCATACATGTACTGGAACAGGGATGAGTTGGAGGTTCCCGGTCCCGGAAGGATGTAGGATTCATTGAACAGCTTCCACATATCCACGGTCAGTGTGACGGAACAGAAAAACAGGATGTTCTTTAAGGACGGCAGGGTTATAAACCAGAACTGCTGCCACCCGTTGGCCCCGTCCACCGTGGCCGCCTCATAGTAATCCTTGGATATATTAAGCAGTCCGGATAAGAGAATCATGGTAAACCATGGGGTATATCTCCACACATTCAGGATAATGACCGGTATCTTGGAAAATGTGGTGCTTGTAAGCCAGGGGATCTTGCTGCCACCGAAGATTGTCACCACCTCATTGACCAGGCCCACGTTTTCATCAAACAGCATCCGGAAAATAAGACCCATGGCAATGGCTGCACATATATTCGGAAGGAAGGTAGCCGTCTTGAAAAATGCCCTGGCGGAATTACTCTTTAAGTATCTGCTGTTTAACAGGGACGCGATGAGCAGGGCACAGCAGATAATGAATACCAGTCCGGTGAGCCAGTAGACCACTGTGTTGCCCAGGGATTCCCAGAACATATCGTCAATCAGCATTTTCCTGTAATTGTCAAACCCGCAGAAATCCGGAGTCCCGATTCCCTTCCAGTTTGTCAGGCTGATATAGAATGTCCATATGGTGGGCACCAGCTGAAATACAAGAAACAGGATAAAAAAGGGCATGATAAACAAATAGGGAGCCCTGTATTTTTTCAGTGCTTTTAACATTCGCTGCCTCCTCCTTAAGGTTTATAAAAGGCTCCCTCCTCGGGGCGGGAGCCTTTTCATTCATTACTGGCTGATTTCAGCCTTGCCGATCTTTGCTTTTAAGTTCTTATCCATGTTGGCGATGGCGTCGCTCATGGACTGGTTGCCTGCCACGTACTTCTCCAGCTCAGCGGAAATGATTTCATCCGCCTCCGCATCCTGAGGTGTCACCACCATGTTGGCCGCGCCGTTCTCCAGGCACTTGCCCTCCATCTCGCGGAAGGACTGGCCGCCGTAGAAGTCAGATGGCTCTTTCCAGAACGGATCTTCCAGCATTTCCTTGGATACAGGGTTGGAATATGGCGCGTTCTGCTCTTCCATGGAATTTACCCATACTTCCTTTGCCTGTGTGTCAAAGGTGAAATCATACCACATCTGGCGGAACAGCTCTGAGTAAGGATTGTCGCCCTTCTCGATGATGGCCATGTACTGGGATACGGGAGCGCCTGCCTTGCCAACGCCTTCAAACTCAGGAGCGGACATGACTCTCCACTGTCCCTTGGTGGCTTCGCAGTTCTTTCTCATGAACTCATCCCAGAAAGCGCCGATGCAGAATGTGGCTACCTGCTGTTTGTTGATGGCATCGTAGAGAGCCGGTTCCATGATGGTTGTCTTTAACAGCAATCCCTCGGAATTCATGGTGTCCAGGGCGCCCAATGCCTTCTGTGTTCCCTCGTCGTTTCCGATTACAACTTCGCCGTTCTCATCCCAGATTTTAGCGCCTGCCGACGGCATCAGTCCTCTGCGGCCCCAGTATCTCCAGGTCTTGCTGGTTGGGTCAATGTAGGAAAGGTAAACTTCCCCGTTGCTCTTTTCCTTTAACTGGCGTCCTGCCTCGATGTAGCCTTCCATGGTCTTCATCTGCTCCGCGTCCACGCCGTACTTGTCAAAAATCTCCTGGTTGTAAAACAGCACCTGGGGCCTTACGGAATCCGGCAGCGCGTAGATGCGTCCGCCGATGGTGGCGTCTGTGGTGGCTCCGTCTACCATCTTATCCAGAAGGGGAGTCAGATATTCCGTCTCATCCTTTAAGAGGCCTGCGCCTGCCAAATCCATGATGGTTACAGGGTCCAGCATGGCTGCGTCGGGAAGGTCCTCGGTGGCCCCCGACAATGCTGTCATGGTAATTTTCTCGCGGATGTCCGCGGTTCCCTCTGTCTGTACAAACTCAATCTTCACGTCCGGCGCAATATCCCTGTGGTCCTCCAGCCATGTCTCAAACCACTGCTGCCTGTACTGTGGGTTTCCCATGGCGTACACCACCAGGGTTCCCGCGGGATATACGGTCTTTTCACCGTCCGCCGCCTCAGCGCCCTCAGCCGCCCCGCTCTGGCCGCCCTGGGCGTTCTCTGCCTTGGGGGCTGCGGTGGTGCCTGCCTGGTCGGCCTTGCCGCCGCAGGCCGCAAGAGAGCCCACCACCATGGATACCGCAAGTGCCATTGCTAACTTTCTTTTCATCATTCTCTGTTCCTCCTTTTGATATTCGCTGTTACATTATTCCCTGGCTGCCTCTACGGCTGCCTTTAAAAGGTCCATATCCTGTTCTGTGGCAAGGGTGCAGTCGGCTCCCAAAATGAAATGGGTTCTTCCGAATTCCCGGATGACCTTCCTTGTCTCTTCCTTCACTGCCTCTGCCGGTCCGTCCACCAGTACGCCGTGACGGTTGGGCAGGCCGCCCATGATGGTCTTTCCCCCAAACATCTTCCTTCCGTCCTCTAAACTGAAGGGTGCTTCGTATACGCCCCAGTTCACCACGTCCGCGTAGGGGCCGTAATCCTTATAGCGGTCCATGTTCAGCTGATCCTTGCAGATGTGGAGGAAGCAGTAGCCTCCCGCGTCCTTGATGGCCTTCATAATCTGCAAATCAAAGGGCTTAATCCATTTCTCAAATTCCTCATCCGTGAAGAACCGTGTCTCGCCGCCCAGGGCCGCATAATACACGCCGTCCACGCCCAGCTCAATGTATGTCCTGGCCAGTTCGCACATCACGGACCCAATGCGCTTCATCCCTGCCAGAACCGTTGCCTCATCCTCATGCAGCAGGCGGCAGAGCTTCTCCCTTACCTGGTCGTATGTATAGTTGGGGTCCATCTTCTCCAGGGGATGGATGGCTGATGCGGTAATGCCGTGAAGGGTACCCAGGATAAATGCGTCCCTGTCGCATCCGGCCAGTATCTTCTTGACCAGCTCCACCTGGTCCTGCATAAAGCCGTCCTCCATGGTCATCTCTTTTACCATGCTGTAATCGGATCCATTGTTAATCTCTCCCATATAGGGAACCAGGTTCTCATTCATGATTTTCAGAATGTCCGTGTCTGATTCCTCAAAAAACTTCAGATGCGCTTTTACGGCTGCGTCTCCAAAAGCGGATTCCTTCGGAAAATGCAGGAAAAAACCGCTGGGTATCTTGTCAACCTCTTCTCCCCGGATGGCTGCTGTCACTCTCTCTTTTTTTGTCATAGCTGTCTCCTCCATTAATCATATCACTGATGTGATTAGTAATCTTACTAATCGTGATTATAACACCACCAACAGGCCATGTCAAATATTTTTTATCCATTTTTATAAAATCTTTTCTATATACCCCATTATTTTTGTTTATTTTCACACGGTATCCGATTTTTATCCAAAAAAAGGATGTAAAATTGACGGCATCAATCTTACATCCTTAGTATTTATGCATGTTCCCATATCACGCTGTCTGCTCTCAAAGAGAATAATTCTCCTGAATCTGCTCTTTTACATTCAGTATATCCTTCTGGAGCATTAAAACAGCCCACTCCGTATCACGTTTTTCCAGGGCCTCAATGATTTCCCTGTGGTAAAAGCTGTTGGATTCGGCATTCTTCTTCCAGGCTGTCTGGAAATATTGGGAGATATACAAGCAGGATTTTTGAAGGGCTGCGGAAATCACATCGCATATATAACCGTTCCCGCCCATCTCACAGAGCTTTAAATGAAAATCCGTGTTCCGGTTCCAATGGATGGCCACCATCCTCTCATGGTTGTCCTTTGTGATGGTGTCCAGCTGCCTTAAATGTTCTATCTGCTCAGGGGTAATCCTCTGGCACAGCCGCCTCAGATTGCCCGTCTCCACATCAATTCTGAATTCCAGAAGATCCAGTATCTCCTTCAAGGTCACCGGAACCACCTGATAGCCCACCCTTGGTATACTTTTCAGTACATTATCCTTGCACAACTCAATAAGGGCCTCCCGCACCGGTGATTTGCTCATGGCATACTTTTCCATGATTTCCCCTTCATGGATGATATCGTTAGGCTTATAGATACCTTCTTCTATCTCCCGGTAGATTCTCTCCACCACGGTTTCTTTCAGGGTCTTCTTTGCTTTCATCATCTTTTCTCCAATGCCTTCCCGTTTTTGTAAACCCGTTTTCCATCCTTTTACAAGTACATCTTAAGATTATAATCCGAAATGCACCGGGATTCAATAGGGGGTTTATAAAAACAGCTCATTTTCCCTTCTGATATCCCTGACAGTGGAAAGTTTCTGCTCCAGCATGGCGCAGGCCTGTTCAGGCAGGCTTCTGGCCTTCACAGGACAGACGGAAATACAGCGCATGCAGAGGATGCAGCGGGACTGGTCCGTGGAGGAAGGGTTGCTCACCGGAATGGCCTGCACAGGACATCTGGCAGCGCACAGCCCGCAGGATATGCAGGATGCGTTGGTAAGCGGGATCACCGGTATCTGCTTCCAGTCACGGTAAGGACGGTCTCCGGGAACCTGGGGCTCCTGCCAGCCGTCTCCTTCCAGCTTTTCAAGAATCCTGGCCCCAAAGTCCGCCATTTCCTTCTGGTCCCTGCTGTCCGGCCTGCCGGCCGCAATGTCCCGGACCATGGAGTGCTCTGCCAGCAGCGCTGTCCCTGCCCCAATCCTGAAGCCCTGCGCCTTTAAGCAGTCGTCCAGTTCCAGCAGGGCGTCCTCAAAGGCCCTGTTGCCGTAGACAGCCGCCGTCACTGCCACTGCCCCGCCGCCTTTCAGATATGTAAGCTTCTCCGCCGCGTAACCGGGTATCCTGCCGCCGAACACGGGCACACCCACAATCACGGTATCCTCCGGCCCAAAGGAATACTCCCCCTCCAGGCTGCAAAGGTCCACATCCTTGACTTTCTTCCCCATCTCCATGGCCAGGTTGAGACAGGCTTTTCTGGTTCCGCCTGTGGGGCTGAAATACAGGGCGGTTATATGTTCCATCTTATTCATGCTGTTACCTCCGGAATTTGTATGTTGGTTGGATATTTTAGTTATTTTATCACATTCCGGGCGGAAAAGCACCCTATTTAAAACAGATTGGTTCCTTTGGTTTTTCCATAAAATATTCCTCCATGCCACCAATCTTATCCACTGCCAATAAACCATATTCCATATATGTTACTGTCCCGCATCATGATAATACCAGTTACCATCTGACCGGTAGATGATGTGGGTACCGCAGGGTTTCAGGCTGTCCCGGTAAAACCAGCTTCCATCCTTTAACAGAGATACATGGGATGCACCTTCCTGGTACCATTCCCCTTCCTTAAACCCATTTTCCGGATTCTGTGCCCATATCCCCTTCCCGGAATATAAACCGTTATCCCAAGTCCCCGTCATCATGGATACATCCCCGGGAGAAGCTGTTGTATACCATACTCCGGTCCCGCTTCTTTTACCGTCCCGGAATTCACCCAAGTAGAAATATTCCTGAACCGGTGAGTAGTACTGACCATATCCTTCCGGCTTTCCATCCTTCACCTCCCCATAATAATAATCGCCATATTCATACTGAATCACCTCACGGTCATCTGATTCCATGATTCCGTCATCTGGCTGCCCTGTCATCTCCCAGCCTCCGTCTTCGTAAATCCAAATGCCCTCGCACATGGTCCCATTTTCATATCGCCCCATCCATGCAGAGCCATTCCTTACCTTCAGCAGTCCATATCCGTCTCTTCTGCCGCTGGTATGATTGCCAAAGAAAAACTGGTTCTCCCCCATCTCACCTCCATATCCTTCCATTTTCCCCTGCTTCCTCTTTCCGGCATAAGACACTTCTCCATCCACCCACACCTGATAGGTATATGTGTCCTCAGGAACCCAAACAGCGGGGGCGTCCGCGCTGGCGTAGCCGTCCATCTCAAAAGGTGAATTATATATCCTCAAAAAAAGGATGGGCAGTAATAGAAGAACCGTTATGTATGTATAAATCTTTTTCCAGTGCAGCTCATGCAGCCTTATACGGCCGGTGTACGGTACAGTCTTTTCCACCATTTCCCCCAGTTCATCCAGATGATACAGCAGAGAAAGCAAGGGAAACATCTGTACACCGTATCCTAAAAGAGGAAAATAATTCCCCGTCCCCACACCGGTACGTATCAGAAACAGTTCATTCAATGTACTGAACACAAAAATCATTATAATTTCTGCCCGGATATACCATGCAATCCTCTCCAGCCGGTTATTGCGGTAGGAAATGCGCCTTGCATAGAACAGCATACCGGCAAAAAGAATTAAAAATAGAATCAGGGCCGCTTTCCCATATTCAGCATTCAGGCATGATAACGGGTTTCTTTTCCATGTAAGCCACACCTCCCCTTCCATCATATTATGGCCCAACTGGTTGAATCCGGGTTCCAGGCTCCCTGACCAGTTTGCCCTGGCTGCCTCCAGACGGTAACTCAACCAGTTAACGTTTTTCAAACTTCCGTCTGCGTCAATCAGGCGGACTCCCAGGCTATACAAAATCACTCGCAGCCTTGAACTTTTAACTATCATGAGACCCAGCCCCGCCAGATACACCACTGCCATAGTTCCCGCTGCCAGAGCCTTACGCCCGGCCCCATCCAGCCTGTGTATGTACTCCCTAAAAAATACCATGGAGGAAAAGCCGCCGAACATCACCACTTCCGTCATCATCCAGTCCACATCCTCCCATTCCTGGAGGACCATGACATCTTCCAAAACCCAGAGACCGAAGATTGTGAGCAGAGTATACAAGAGACTTGCGCTGAAAACATCGGAGAGCTTATCTTTGCCCAGTCCATATCCTGAAATTTTCACAGCCGCCAATGCCCATATCGGCCAAAAAAGCGCCAATGCATACTTGAAATACAAAACCAGCCATTCCATCATGATATGCGGAGCTGTCCCTATAAGATTCCAGCTTCTTCCGGCCGCCATCAAAAAAAGCACCCCGACTGCCTGAACAATGCTTTTTTTCCATTTTCCTGTTATATAGTTTTTAACTGCCAATACCAGAATACTGCCCGCCAGAATGCTGCAAATTGACACCAAAGCATAGACCGGCAGTTCACCCGCATCTTCCTTTATATCGTGATGCAGCAGCGCTCCTGCATATAAAATCATCATGATGACAGCACACGCCCGGCTCAGTAGAACCGCCTTTTCTGATTTATTTGCCAGCTCTGTTTTATGTGTCTTTCCTGATTTATTTTCCAATCCCATATATCCCCTCTTTTTCCTGACGGCTTACGAACTCCCATGTTTTTCATGCGTTCCAGTGATGCCTCCCCTGGAATGGGCTGGACGCCTGTAAATGAGAATCCGGCGTTTTCGTCAAACATGCTGAAAATAACTTTTCATATGGCGGTTCGCCAGTGATATTAGTATTTTGCCATTATTTATACCATAATAACACAACCCAATTTTCGGATGTTCCCAAAATTTTTAGGAAAAACAACCTTGACACAGCTTTAATTTTAAATATATATTCGTTATAATTATAATAAATTTGACAATATTCGCGAAAAGGAGGAACTATTCTTGTTAATCGGCAATTCCAAAGGCCTTCCCGGCGAATTCATACTACTGTTTACCATATTGATATGGCTTTTGTTTTTCCTGGTCTATCTGGGAAACCGTCACAGCAAATTAAACCGCTGGTGTTTTATCAGCGGTATGTGTTTCAGCGTGGGGGTATTGAAGGAATATCTGTATTTCACCCTGTTCCCGGTTCTGTTCCGGGAATATCCCTGGCTCATGAATGAGACGCTTTCGCTGAATATATATTCCGTATTGACAGCCGTCATGTACTACTATGCCATGCCCTCCGCCATTATTTTTGCTTTCTATTTCAACGCCTTTGACCAGCGCCATCCACGGTGTTTTTTCTGGCTGCGTATCTGTATATTCATACCGGCCTTACTGTTCGCTATCCGTTATCCATATATACAGACCCGCCATTACCAGCTGTATGATTACATATACTATGTGACAGCCGCCGTATATAACTGGCTCTACGGAATCATCTTTACCCTTCTGATCGTAAACACCCTGAAAAGGGAACGGGAATCCGAAGTGTATGAGCAAAAACGCCTGGTGGCCTTCCTGTGTCTCATTCCCATATGGTATGAGCTCCTCAGCGCGTTTTTAGTCCACGTTCTGCGGATAAAACCCCTCTTTAAGCTTTGGCAGGGCAATCTGGTTATTATTTTGCTGCTGATCATCTACTATCTTTACCATGCTTTTAACGGTGGAATCATGGGCGCCAGATTCATGCACCAGACATATGATTGGGATAAGGAAGGGCGGCTGATTAATAAAAGCGCGCACTTTATCAGACATGTTGTTAAAAATGAGATTGCCAAGATTGAATGGGGCGCCAGCGGCATAGAAGCCAGTGATTTAACTGGCAAAGAAGAGATCATGAATCTCACTCAAATCATAGCACGTTCAGCCAGGCATCTGGACGACTATATGTCCAAGATAAATGATTATTCGGAAGACATTAAGCTGGAGCCGTCCATGGTCAGCATACCGTCATTGATCGAAGACTGTACCCGCGATTTCCGTTCCCTGAAATCAGATATTTCATTTGTTCTCCATCTGCCTCCTGATGCAGAGCTGTACTGCGATTACAAGCATGTACATGAGGTGATAACCAATCTTCTGAACAACGCATTTGATGCCATCGCAGGTGAGGGCACCATCACCATCGGCTTCCAAACGCCGCCCAGGAAAGACCTGGCTTATCTGTATATATCAGATACCGGTTCCGGTATTCCGGCCGGACAGCTGGGACAGCTGTTTGCCCCCTACTACACCACGAAAACAACCAATCATCACATGGGGCTTGGACTGTACTACTGCCGTAATGTAATGCTCAAGCATAAAGGCTCAATCCAGGTTGAAAGCAAGGAAGGTACCGGAACCACCTTCATACTGTGCTTCCCCTTCAAATGTAAACCGCAGGATAAAAGGAGATAACTCTTAATGTCGGACAAGATACAGATACTAATTGTGGAGGATGACGTTGACTTCAGCTTTCTCATCAAAAGCATGATTCAAAAAGAACCTCAGATGGAGGTGGCCAGATGTGCATTCAACCGTCAGGAGGCCGTGGCAATGGCATGCCGTCTGCAGCCTGATATTGTCCTGATGGATTTGAACCTGTCCAGCACGCATCTGGACGGAATCGAGGCTTCCCGGGAAATCCGCATTCTTACCAATGCGAAAATTATTATTCTTACGGCATTTGAGAATCCGAAGATAACCATAGACGCCTGTAAAAATGCATATGCCTGCGCCTATGTATTCAAAAGCCAGTTTTCCATTCTCACGGATACCATACGTGAAGCAGCTTTTGGT
>JAJQEA010000324.1 GCA_021201905.1 Clostridia bacterium | reverse complement strand
GGATTAACAAGGGAGAACGGACGACAAAATTGATATAGATTAATCGAAATATGCGAATATCGCGGCGGCAGCGTCCTATTGAACCGGAGCGGACGGGCTGTATTCCCGGTTCAGCCTTTCCGAGAGCTCCTTTATCAGAAGCTCAGCAATCGGTGTAAACACCTGATATTTCTTCCAGATAATATACATCTTGTTTTCAAGCACTGGGAATAATGGCCGGAAACATAAATCACTGTCCGAACCGGTGTCCGCCAGATTGGCAAATGTCAGCATACACCCCAGTCCTTCTCTGACAAATACGCTTCCATTGTAAAAGAGGTTGGTGAAGCCGGTAAAATTCAGGGCGTCTGCTTTCTGGCCGCACCATCTGGGAATATCAGCCTTCATGGATTGTTCGGAGCAAATCAAGTCAATCCCTATTAAATCATCGGCTGTGATGGTTTCTTTTTTTGCGAGAGGATGGTCTTTGCGCATGAGAAGTCCCCAGGTATCCACGCCAGGAATCTCAATATAGTTGTAGTGGGACAGATTGGGAGACTCCACAATCAGGACCATGTCCAACAGGCCGCGGTCCAGGCGCTCTGTCACCTGTTCCGTGTTTCCGCTTTGTATGTGGTAGCGGAAGCCGGGATACAGCTGTTTAAAATCCTTGATGGCTCTTGCCAGATATTTTACAAGATGTGATTCAGCACATCCCATGTATACATCACCGCCGGTTACAGTTCCCAGTGATTTGAATTCATCCGTGGTTTTATGGACCATTTCCAGAATATCTTCCGCCCGTTTTCTGAGCAGCATCCCTTCATCGGTCAATTTTATGCTGTAGTTGCTGCGCACAAATAATTTCCTGCCCAGCTCCTGCTCTAAATCCTTCAGCTGTTTTGACAGTGTGGGCTGGGAGATGTGCAGATAAGCAGCAGCCTTTGTTATGTTTTCCTCCCTGGCCGCCTCCAGAAAGTACCTTAAGACACGGATTTCCATGACAGCGCCTCCGATTCTGATATAAATATAGTATACACAAAACAGATATTTATTTCAAGAATATCTAATTATAGAAAACAAGTATTAGCTATTTCCGGTCGGCAATCGTATAATCTGAATCAGGAAGGCGGTATATGGCGGAAGCATTTGACAAGCCCGCCTGAAGGGGAAAATGTGATTTAAGGACCATGAAGGAGGATTCATATGAAGGCAGCTTATGACGGATATTCATTCAAACGGAACGAAACAGTTGACAGAACAAAGGTATATTTCAGAAACCGCTATGGCATCCAATTGGCCGGGGATCTCTATGTGCCAAAACATACGGAAGGCCGGAAACCGGCAATCGCTGTGTGCGGTCCCTTTGGCGCTGTGAAGGAGCAGGCGGCGGGGCTGTATGCGGACGAACTGGCCTCCAGAGGATTTGTGGCGCTGGCCTTTGACCCGTCGTTTATTGGGGAGAGCGGGGGAGAGGCAAGAAACGTGGCATCTCCGGATATCAACACAGAGGATTTCTCCGCAGCAGTGGATTTCCTCTCCGTGTCAGAACTGGTGGATTCTGATAAAATCGGCATCATTGGCATCTGCGGCTTCGGGGGCATGGCCCTGAACGCGGCAGCCATGGACACCCGCATTAAAGGCACGGTCACCTCTGCCATGTATGATATGACCCGTGTGAATGCAAAGGGCTATTTTGACCAGGAGGACAGCGCCGACGCCCGTTATGAGCTGAAAAAGGCACTGAACGCCCAGAGGACTCGGGATTATAAAAATGGTATATCTGCCAGGGCAGGGGGAGTGGCTGATCCGCTGCCGGATGATGCGCCCTGTTTTGTGAAGGATTATCACGATTATTATAAAACACAGCGGGGCTATACGGAGCGTTCCCTGAACTCAAATGAAGGCTGGAACAGGACATCCGCGCTGTCCTTTATCAATATGCCCATCTTACAGTACAGCGGCAAGATTCGCAGCGCTGTGCTGATGGTTCATGGTGAAAAGGCGCACTCCTGCTATTTCTCCAGGGATGCATTTGCGAAGCTCACAGGTGATAACAAAGAGCTCTTGATAATTCCGGGAGCGGTGCACACAGACCTCTATGACAGAAAGGACGTCATCCCCTTTGACAGGATTGAGCGGTTTTTATGCGAAAACTTGAAATAAGGAAGAATCCGTGGTTAAATAGAGGCAGGATGTATGAAAACAGACGATGGCAAGGGGGAGATTCAAATGCAGTACAGGGAGTTGGGAAATACAGGACTCAGAGTCAGTGAAATAGGAATGGGCTGTGAAGGTTTTTCAGAGGACGGATACAAAAATACCATGCGGCTTTTTAATGCGGCGGAAGAACTGGGCATCAACTATGTTGATTTGTATGCATCTGACCCGGAGGTACGCGCCAGTGTGGGAAGGGCTTTAAAGGGCAGAAGGCAGAAATTTATCATCCAGTCCCACCTTTGTTCTGTGTGGAAGGACGGTCAGTATAAGAGAACCAGAAATCCGGAGGAAGTGAAGGCGGGCTTTCAGGAGATGATGTCCTTGTTGCAGACCGATTATCTGGATGTGGGGATGATTCATTACTGTGATTCCGTAAAAGACTGGGAGGAAATTGTAAATGGCCCGGTCATGGCGTATGCGCTGGAATTAAAAAAGACAAGTGTGATACGCCACATCGGACTCAGCAGCCATAACCCGGAGGCCGCCCTCAAAGCAGTGAGAAGCGGTTACATCGAAGTCCTGATGTTCAGCGTGAATCCCTGCTATGACCTTCAGCCTGCCGGTGAGAATGTGGAGGAGCTGTGGAAAGAGGAGAACTATAAGGCTCACCTTGTGAACATGGATCCCCAGCGGCAGGAGCTTTACGAGACATGCCAGACGCTCGGAGTGGGAATTACGGTTATGAAGGCGTTTGGAGGCGGGGATCTGCTGGACGAAACCCTGTCCCCGGCAGGAAAGGCCCTGACGCCCCACCAGTGCCTGCACTATGCCCTGACCCGCCTGGCGGTAGCAACGGTTCTGGCAGGGGCTCATTCCGCAGAGCAGCTGCAGGCCAGCGCGTCCTACGAGGAGGCGCCGGAGGAGGAAAAGGACTATGCGGCTGCATTTGCCTCTTTTCCCAATATCAGCTGGGAAGGACACTGCATGTATTGCAGCCATTGCGCGCCGTGTCCTGAGAAGCTGGATGTTGCTTCCATAACAAAGTTTTTGAACCTGGCCGCCGCACAGGGAAAGGTCCCGGAGACAGTCAGGGAGCATTATGAACTGCTGGGGCATTATGGGGGAGATTGTATCCGCTGCGGCGCATGCGAGACAAGATGTCTCTTCGGCGTGCCAATCATGGAAAACATGAAACGGGCGAAAGCGGTTTTCGGCAAATAGGATATAAACCTGAGATTCCCATAAATACAACGGGCAGAGAGCTTAAATGCTGTCTGCCCGAATGTCTTTACTCTAAATACAGCTATCATTCTTTCGTATTCCGGAAAAATAACCCCCCGGTTTTTTGATGAATAAATATGATTTACAATATAAAAACTAAAACAGAATATTCTGTATTCATCATGACATCAAGGACAACTTGTTAACCGGACTGGAAACAGAGGATTTTATGGAAATGGAAATGCTGCTGACGAAATTTGAAGCTTATCTGCGTACTGAGGAAAAATCAGAATCAACCATAAACAAATATCTTCATGATGTGAGGGAGATGCTTGTTTTTAAGGGACAGTCATGTCTCAGCAAAGAGATGCTGATGCAGTACCGGGGGTATCTCAGCCGGCAATGCAGGGCGCAGACTGTGAACGGTAAACTTTCAGCCGTAAACGCATATTTAAAGTGCATGGGATTGGAGGCCCACAAAGTGAAGTTTCTGAAGGTTCAGAAAAGAATCTATATGGACGAGAAACGGGAACTGACAGAGCAGGACTACAGACGGCTGTTGGAGACAGCCAGCCGTACGGGAAAGACCCGGTTATATTTCCTTATGCTGGTATTGTATGGGACAGGCATACGAATCAGTGAACTTCCGTATGTGACGGTGGAGGCCGTTTATCAGGGGAATGCAGAAATAAGTATGAAAGGAAAATACAGAGTAATCATTTTTCCAAGGAATCTGGTCAAACAACTTAAAGAGTATACCAGAGACGCGGATATAAAAAGCGGATGCATTTTCAGGACAAAGAGCGGCAGATGTCTGGACAGAAGCAATATATGCCATTCCATGAAGAAAATATGCCAGGAGGCAAGGGTGGACCAGTCTAAGGTATTTCCGCATAATTTCCGGCATCTCTTTGCAAAAAGCTTCTATGCAATCGAGAAAAATCTGGCACATCTGGCGGATATTCTGGGACACACTTCCATAGAAACAACGCGGATTTACGTGGCGTCCAGCCTGAAACAATACGAAAAGGTGATGAACCGGATGAAAATTGCCATAGATATAAAAGGACCACAGAATAACCATTCTGTGGTGTTTTCCCCTTCCTGAGGTGAATCGAAGAGAACGCGGTAAGGATTTCAGCGAAAAACAAGAGGGATAATCAAACAAATTTGACATACCAAGAAACCGGCAAGATTTTTTCCCTTCCCGGTCTTGTTTGCTTTGAGGAAAAATAGGATATGTATATTGACGCAGTCCGCCTTTTATTATAGAATACAAGAAGATTGTAGTTTGGATCTGTAAAAATGCCGGCATGATACCACAGAATGGTTATTCTGAGGTAATACAAATGAAATGCCGGGGTTCACACGCACCGCGGTGCCGGTGCTGTTTGGGGAAGGAGATAGAGAGATGGTAAGCTGTTCCTTGTTAGAGTATCTGGCCTTAAAGGCAAAATGTGAGTATCTGTCAGATTTGCGGTACATAGGAGTGGAAGAACGGTGGATGAGGGAATTCATACTGCGCAACAGAGCTGACTTTTCACAGGATGAATGGAAGGAGGCGTGTATCTATCTGACAGGCCACAAGGCAAGCACGGAGGACGAGGCAGTCGGGACAATCCTGCAGCTCTGGACGGATGCGAAATACCGGACGAAGATAAGCTGTCGGGCGGAGATGAACCGCCAGGAGGAATTGAACCGCCATACGGACAATCAGAATAAAATATAGCGGGAGGGGGCCATGGGAGGAATAGATAAATTTATAATCATGGAGGATGATATTTCCCGTGACGGAGGGCGTTACCCTGAATATACATATACATTTCTGGTTGGCCTCCAGTCCTTTGCAGGCAGGGCTGCAAGAGGATATGTAAAGTCTTTTCATGCAGAGGATTTGTTCTTTTTCCAGGGGTTTGATCAGATGATTTTCATTATGGAAGATATAATGGACGCAGTGGGTGCCCCCATGAGAGGGAGAGTCCCACGGAGTCTGTCCGGAAAATCCGGCAAAGAGACAGCGGCTGTCCCTTTTTTGGAGTTGGGAGGGAAGATAAGGAAGGATTACGGCTTTGAACGGGAGAAATTGAGAGAATATCCGGTTGCTCCGGTTGTCTCTGTCCGGGTGGTGGGACGCCGTGACGGAGGAATGCAGGGGATATTTCGCTCAGAATATGGGGATGTGGGGTTCAGGAGCGGTGTGGAGCTGATGCGCTTAATGTATGAGTTTTTTGTAAAAATGGAAGGGTGAATGATTATTTTTTATAAAACCGTGGATTCTCAGGGCCCTATATACTATAATTAACAATCATCAGGGCAGCCACGCCTTATTTCAGGTAATGGAACCAGGCAGGGAGCCAGGAGACAGACAAAGAGAACCAGGAGATACCACATGCCAAATATAATTGAGATAACTGATTTTGCCGCCCCCCAGCTGGATATTTACGCCCGGCTCACGGAGGGCCAGCTTTTAAACCGCCATGAGCCGGACAAGGGGATTTTATTGCTGAAAGCCCCAAGGTCATAGAGCGCGCCCTGGACGCGGGATGCGTTCCCATATCCATGCTGATGGAAATAAAGCATGTTGAAAGCCGGGCGCGGGAGCTTATCAGGCGCTGCGGGGAAATTCCCGTGTATGCGGCGGAGTTTGACGTGCTGACACAGCTCACCGGATTTCATCTGACGCGGGGCATGCTGTGTGCCATGTACCGGCCGCCCCTGCGCCGTCCAGAGGAGATCTGCGCCGGAGCGCGACGGATTGCGGTGCTGGAAAATGTGATGAATCCCACCAATGTAGGGGCTATATTCCGTTCCGCCGCAGCCCTGAATATGGACGGAATCCTGCTGACATCCGCTTGCAGCAATCCTCTGTACCGCCGCGCCATACGGGTTAGCATGGGGACTGTATTCCAGATTCCATGGACCTTTCTGGACAGTGGTATGGCCTGGCCTCAGGAGGGAATGGAATTTTTGCGCGGGCTGGGATTCGCGGCAGCCGCAATGGCATTAAACGATGATTCTGTCAGTATCGATGATGCCCAATTGATGTCTGAGGAAAAGCTGGCCATTATCCTGGGGACAGAGGGGGACGGGCTGGCAGCAGAAACCATTGCCGGCTGCGATTACACGGTCCGTATTCCTATGTCTCACGGCGTGGATTCCTTAAATGTGGCAGCGGCAAGCGCGGTGGCCTTCTGGCAGCTTGGACGCAGGTAAAGGCGGGAACTGTTTTCCTGCCGTTACAAAAATTATGGGATAAGAAACATAGTCCGTTATGAATTGCTTATGGCTCCGGCTTGTGGTAAACTATAACAAGTGCATGGACAGGGCCCGCGGCTCAAGATGGGATGATAGTAAATTCTGACGGAGGTTTGGAGATGAAGGCGTACAGTATAGGCAGGAAGCTGCTGGTTTCTTATGCAGTGATTCTGACATTGATGGGTATTGGTTTTGGTGTCAGTATCATAAATCTGATGAACCTCAATTCAAAAATGAAGGATTTTTATGATGGGCCGTTCGTTGTAAATGAGAGCGCCAATGTGATCCATTCAAATTTTGAGAGGATGCAGAAAGCCACCTACCGGGCCATTGTAAATACGGATGAGGCGATTATCCGGGAGGCAACGTCTTACGCCATGGAATCAGCGGAAACAATCAAAAATGAGCTTCCGGTTGTCCGGGAACATTTTTTGGGGGATGCGCAGATTATAGAGCGGCTGGAGGACTGCCTGGACAGGCTTGCTCCCATGCGGGAGCATGTTCTCACACTGGCCGGTGAAAACAAAAATGAAGAAGCGGTTGCCTATATGGAACATAACAATATACGGGTGATCCAGGAGGCCCAGCAGGAGCTGGACAAGCTGATAGAAAGCGGAAACGCCAAGGGATTACAGCTGATGGAGGAACTGAGGCAGAGGCAGACATATGCCATTGTCATGCTGGAGCTTCTGGGAGCTGTGAGTATAGCCATCAGCATTGGATTTGGTATGCGTATCTCCAAAGGGATTTCCTCCGGCATCAGGGAACTGGAGCAGGCGGCGCGGGACATAGCGGCCGGCCGATTTTCAGCCACCCGGATTGCCTATGAATCCGGGGATGAAATGGGAAACCTGGCAGATGATATGCGCAGCATGATAACCACACTTACATCGGTCATAAGGGATGAGACATATCTGCTGAATGAGATGGCAGAAGGGAATTTTGACATAAACAGCAAGGATAAAGACAGTTATGTGGGAGAGCTGGATACTGTGTTTCATTCCCTGGGAAGAATCATCGGCAATCTCAGGGATACACTGCTGCAGATAAACCAGTCCGCAGAGCAGGTTGCAGCGGGATCCGAACAGGTTTCGTCCGGGGCCCAGATTCAGGCTCAGGGAGCAACCGAGCAGGCCGCCTCCGCGGAAGCCCTGTCCACGGCAATCAGTGATATATCGGAACAGGTTGCCCGTAATGTGAAGAACGCGGAAGAGGTCAGTGAGCAGTCAAAGACCGTGCGTATGGATGCGGAGGACAGCCGCAGGCAGATGCAGGATATGCTGTCGGCCATGGCAGAAATCCGTGACAGTTCCAAAATGATAGGACGAATCATCAAGACCATTGACGATATTGCATTTCAGACAAATATCCTTGCTTTGAACGCAGGGGTGGAGGCAGTCTGCGCAGGGGAGCATGGAAAAGGATTTTCGGTTGTGGCCAATGAAATCCGCAATCTGGCCAATCGGTCGTCTGAGGCATCCAAAAGTACGGCGGAGCTGATAAAGAAATCACTGGATAAAGTCAGCCAGGGAGATACGATAGCAGACCGCACAGCCAAATCACTGCTTTCGGTGGTAAACGGAGTGGAGAGTATAACGGACTCGATTCATTCCATAGCAGAGGCTTCGGTGAATCAGGAACGGTCCGTACACCAGATTACTCAGGAAATCCAACAGATTTCAGAGATTGTCCAGTCCAATTCAGCCACAGCGGAGGAGATTGCGGCAGCCAGCGAGGAATTATCCTATCAGGCGCAGCTGCTAAGGGGCTTGGTCAACCGTTTCAGGCTGGGAAGAACCGAAGCTTCACAGGACTATGAGAGGAAGTAAATAAGGGGAAAGAGAAACCGATATCTTGCCGGGAGCGTGCAAAATATCGGTTTTTTATATGCGCTGCGCCATCAGGTGCCTTCCTCTGAAATCAAAAGCTGGATGGATGGATTCAGCCTTAAGTCTTCGGGTGTAAGTCCCTGGTTCAAAAGAAATTGTTCCAGGGCAGGGAATTGCACTGCAGCAAGCTGTCGAATGGCTTCGCAGCAGCCTTTAATGTTACCCTTAGTCAAATTCAGAAGCATCCTGTTTGAAAAATGAAGGGTTGCCGCATCCAAATCAGGATTGCTTTCGCGCGATGCTCTCAATGGATACCCCCAGAGAAAGAGGCTGTAGATACGGCCGTAAATCTCCCGTATGCCTTCCAAATGGCTGCATTTTGTGATAAAGAGCAGGCAGCGCCAGAGGGAAAGCTCCTGCCTTCCATTTGCCAGATCCTGCTCTATCTGGCCGGCCAGCCGGCCCTTTTCCTCCCTGGTGGCAGCGGTCAGGCAGTGCCGCAACACGTTCTCGCAGGAGTAAACCAGCAGCTCAAAGGACTGGAAAAAGTAGGCCAGGTTGCGGCGGACCGCCGGATTTGTAAAGTCGGGGGAATCACAGGGCTTGCCGATACCAAAGACCATGGTGCCCCTGCCGTTGATGGACCTGACCGCTCCCAGCTGGTTGAGAACCCTGATGGTGCGGCGCATGGTGCTGACCGAGACTTTGTATGCTTCGGCCATCTTCTCATAGGAGGGCAGGTACACTGCATCCCGGAAGCTGCCCACATAGATTTCATGCAGGAGATGTGCTGCCAGGCTGTAGCATACCTGAGGGCGGTCACGGTATATGCGCCACACAAAGGGTATATGCTCCTCTCCCTTAAAGGGTGAAATCTGTTGGATCAGATGGTCAACTACCGTTCCGATGGAATCCCGTGGAATCCCGGCGGAATGCCTGGAACTGTTGTGACAACAGGTCCCATTCCTTATTCTCCGCAAGCAGGATGCTGTGCTTAAGCTCCCTGCGCAGCAGGTCTGTTTCCATTAAATCCCTTTTATAATCATGCTTTAGAAAGAGCAGCCCCAGAAAAATAGATGTCTCCCAGTACAGGTTCATGGCCAATGGGTTATCCGTTTTCTGAAGGATAAAGCAAAAGAGGTGGAGGACATCATCCATAGATGTCACCTCAGCAAGACGGGTAAGGCAGGCCAGGTCTTTCTCATCGGCCCTGCGAAGGCCTTCCAGGAGCAGGGGCTCTATAATCAGGTTGACAGACTGGTAGAGGTCCCGGAAGCAGTGAATCCTACAGGAAAAATAGCGCAGAATGTATTGGTTTGAGGTCTCCTGGTCCTGCTGGAAAATGACCTTCGTAGAACGGCCGTTGCGCATGTCGATATAACCTTCCGAGCGCAGGCGCTTCAGTGCCATTTTCATTGTCTGGGAAGAAACGCTGAGCTCACGGCACAGGGTGTCAATGGATGGAAGCGTGTCGCCATATTTATAATAGCGGAACCGAATCCGGGTGAGAAAATATTCATAGACAAGGTTTGAATACTGCTGTTCGCTTTGCAAATTTTATTCTCCTCTGTACTTATTAGTTTTGTGATATTATTTTACCATTGTTTTTGGTATTTTACCAGAAACGAATTGTCAGGGAGCTGTCACCCGGGACTCTGCCAGGAATTTGCCAGGATTCTGCCAGAGAGCTGTGCTCCAATGGCCATGGAAAATAAGATTAAGAAGACATGCAGAGTATATATGTCATCATAAGCGATTGTATTTTTTCGGAATATGGATTATAATTATGGTTCAAACAGAACTATATGAACAAGGCTGGGCGCAAAGCGGAAGGACCTCTTAGTCATGACGGTAATTGACTCTCAGGTATCGGCCATTGTTTCTCTGCACAATTGCAGCTAGGAGGATGTGAGCATATGACTGACCAAAGGCATGACGATACCCGTACGGATGGAACCGCAGGTATGATACCGGCTGAATATGAGCACAATACGCTGATGCGCTTATTAGGCGTCAGTGTGAGTAAGCATCTGTTGGATGAGCATTTTACCCTGATTTGGGCCAATGAGTTTTATTATCAGCTGATTGGATGGCCTAAGGATGAATACGAGGAAACCTTTCACAACCGGCCGGATCTGTATTACCAGTCGGATCCGGATGAGTGGAAGAAGCTCTCGGAAACAGTTCTGAGCGCATTGGGGAAGGGGCAGGACGGATACAGGCTGCTGTCGCGAATCCGCAGGAAAAACGGGGACTATGTCTGGGTTCAGTTTTCCACCCAGTTTGCAAAGGAGTATATAGACGGATACCAGGTGGCCTATTCCACGCTTACCAATGTGGATGACCTTATGAAGATGCGCAAAGAGCAGTCGGTTACATATGAGAGCCTGCCTGGATTTGTGGCAAAATACCGGATTGAGTACATTGACAATGAGATTGTGCTGAATCTTCTGTCCGCCAATGACCGCTTTCTGGATTGTTTTGATCCGGACGGAGGCCCGGAGGGCGGTCCTCTTTACAAAACAAATATTCAGGATAATCTGGAAATCATTGACGGACAGAAAGCCAGGATACTGGCCGGGGAGCCCCTCCATTTTACCATGCATGTCAAAGGACGGAAAGGCCAGACATTGTGGCTCCAGGTCAATGCCACCTGCGTGGACTGGCAGGAGGGAAAGCCGGTTTATCTGATGATTTTCATAGATGTTACAGATGTGACGGAACTGAGGGAGATGCAGCGCAAGCTGACCGCCCAGACCGAGGCGTTAAAGGATGCTCTGTCTGTGGCGGAACACGCCAACCGGGCAAAGTCGGATTTCCTCTCCCGTATGTCCCACGAAATACGCACGTCCATGAATGCCATCATAGGGATGACCACCATTGCGGCCGCCTACATTGAGG